>JAILNC010000042.1 GCA_024691985.1 Oscillospiraceae bacterium
GCCGGATATCGGCGGCGCGGCCGTCGCGGCGGACGATAAGGGTGAGATCCTCGGCGCGGCCTACGCGCTGACGGGCTATGAGCTGCTCTCGGGCGGCGAAGAGGGCCCGCACCTCGGCTATATCTACGCCGTCGCCGTCGATGAAAAAGCCAGGGGACAGGGTCTCGGCGCGGCGCTGACGAAAAAAGCCGCCGGGATCTGCCGCGAGCGCGAGGCCGTCATCGTCACGACACTGCCCGCGGAGGCAAGCCTCTATCCCTGGTATGAAAAGCAGATCGGCGCTTCCTGTTTGCTGCGCCGCGAAAAACACATCGTCCCGGCCGAAAAAAAGGTTGACATAATGGAGCTGACCGGGACGGAGTATATGCTCTGGCGCGAGAACATGCTGCGCGGAAAGGCGCATGTCCACCTCTCCACGCCGATGATGGAGGCGCAGCGTGCGCTTTGCGCGTGCTATGGCGGGGGACTCTACGCCTCAACGGACGGCGTCTTCGCCGCCTACCGCGAGGGCGAGCGCCTGATCGTGCGCGAAGTGCTTTGCGCGCAGGGGCTTGCGGCGGATACGGCCGCCTCCGCGGCGGCCGTCCTAGGCTGCCGCGAGGCTGAATTCTGCCTTCCGGCGGCGAGCGGGGGAGAGGCGTATATCGCCTCGGACGCCGCACTGCCCGCGGGAACGGTTTGGAATCTCACTTTGGACTGAATATGATTTTACAATTCTGAAACATAATTTATCTTGTTTACGTAACAACTATTTTGTAAGATGGTTACAGTCACAAGTGCCTCATCTTTTTCATTTTGTCCTCATCCATAAACGAAAGGGAACGGTTTTCACCGTTCCCTTTTGTTTTCTGTTTTTTTTATTTCTCGCTGACGGCTTCCTGCTTCTTTGCTCTCGTTGTGAGGAAGGCGACGACGCCGGTGGCGGCAAGGAGGCCGGCCATCAGCGCGGTCCACTTGTCCGTCATGCCCATCGGGTTCTTCATGTTCTCCGTCAGGATGAACGCGACTACCGATCCAATCGCCGGGAGCAGGGCCAGCCAGCGCGCCTTGCCCTTCTTCAGCAGAGCGAGGAGCGCGACACCAGCCGAGACGATCGCGCACAGCAGGTTGACGAGCGCCCAGGCGGGGCCGGCCGCAGCCGGGGCTTCTTCCGCGGGAGCCTCCTTCACTGTGTCAGCGCCGCCGTTGTCCGCGGGAGCGGCGGTCGGGGCAGGCTCGGGCGTGGGCTCGGGCGTGGGCTCGGGCGTGGGCTCGGGAGTCGGTTCCGGGGTCGGTTCCGGGGTCGGTTCCGGTGTGGGTTCGGGCGTGGGCTCGACCGCCGCTTCGTCTGCAAGCTTTGTATACTTGACGATCAGCGTCATGTCGTGGTCGGGCATCTCGCCGATCAGGTACCTTGCGTCGGTCTCAAAGCCCTCCACCTCCGGGACGGGGACGCAGTACGAATCGCCCGCAAAGAGATCTTCGCCGTAGGGCCTGGGCATCTTGGACTGATAGTCCTCCTCCTCCGCGAGGAAGCGGACCAGCAGGCGGTGCTTTTCGGGCTCCGGCTCGGGTTCGGGTTCCGGCTCGGGCACGGCGCTCTTCGTATAGCTGCCCGTGGCGGTCAGGCCGCCGATCGGCATCGGCGTGCCGGCGGCGACATCCCAGCCGGAGAAGCTATAGCCGTCCACGGCGGGCATCGCGGCAAGCGTGATCGGCGCCTCGTAAAGGAAGCCCTGATCCGCGGGGGCGGACACGCCCGCGGGCACGTCGCCGGTCAGCTGATAGCTTACGTAGTAGGTGTTGCGGTCATAGAAAAGACCGCCGGAGTAAAAATATTTCCCGCCGACAACTTCATCATGATAGTCAATCACTGAGGTATTTCTGTGAAAACCGTCTCTACAATAACCTACCCACTCCTGCATGGGAGATCCGTATCCGGTGCATGTTCGTGAATCGCAGCGAACATATCCGCTTCCATCGACGGTTTGCTCATATCGTGTTACCGTGATTTCCCATTGTCGGAGAGGATAGGGCGGGTCGGCTGACGCTCCCGCAGGAAGCAGACCGACGAGCAGCACGAAGCATATGAGCAGGCTCAAAAATCTCTTTTTCATGTACTTTCTCCTCTTTCTTACTTTAGTAGGGGAAAGACCCCTTGATCCGCGAACAAGGCCGCGCTTACAAAGCGCAGCCCTGAATTTGTAATCATTGTAATCTTTGTAAATCTGTTTTGTCAAGAGAAAAATAGTTACAATGTAATCAGGGGGGCATGAATATGAAAGAGAAGAAGACCGAAGTGATCACGGTGCGCATCCCGCCAAAGACCAAGGCCGCGCTGGAAAAAGAGGCAGCGGAACGAGAATGGACGACGTCGAAGATGGCGGAAAAGGTGCTCAGCGCCTGGGCCGAGCAGCAGACGGAACAGAAAGAGTAAGCCTTCTCTCGGAACTGAGAGAAGGCTTTTTTTCGCGCTTTTGCGAGCGGGCGGCAGCCGCCTGCTCAGGTCGTTAAGACGCAGAGAGCGGGCGCTTCGTGAAGCGCCCCTACGCTCTGTCATCCTGAGCGCAGAGAAGGATTATTTTGAAACGCGGGCGACCATAAGGGTCGCCCCTGCGGAAAAACGTTTCCGCAAAATGAAAACACCCCGCCCGGTGGGCGGGGTGTTTTGTATGTTTGGCGCTTTGGCCTTACTGCTTGTAGTGGTGCGCGTCCTGCAGCACCATCTCCTTGACCTTGAGAAGCCTGACCTTCGTGGCGTTCTCGTTTTCCTCAAGCTTCATGGAGATATACTTGATGTTGCCCTCGAGCTCGGGGATCATGACGTACTCCAGCGCGTTGACGCGGCGGCGCGTCTTCTCGATCTCCTCGGCGAGCAGCTGCATGGTCTTCTCGACCTGCGCGAGCTCGAGCATGTCCTCAAAGACGCGGGCGAGCTTGTCGAGCGCGTCGTCGAGTTCGCCGGAGGTCTGCGCGAAGCCGTAGGGGTAGATCTCCGAGGGGTCGTTGTTCCTGGTCGTGAAGCTGTAGAGCGGCACGTTGACGCTCATGATGTTCTTGAAGGACATGCCCAGCTCCACGCTCTGGCGCGGATAGAGCAGCGCCTGCTCGAGCATCTCGGGCGACATGATCGAGCTTGCCACCTGCAGCGAGGCAAAGGCCTGCGTCAGACCTTCCTCCACGCGGATGCGCAGCGCCTTGTTCTGCTTGACGACGTCCATGAACTGGCGCATCAGCTCGTCGCGCTTATCCTTTAAGAGCTTGTGGCCGCGGCGCGCAGTCTTCAACCTGCCTTTGAGCTGGTTGAGTACCATACGGGTCGGGGTTACGGCGGTTCCTGCCAAAAAACATCACCTCCTGATCGTAATGTCGGATCTGCGGATCATTCCTTTGGCAGATACTTCTCGATCATCTCGGGCTTGATGCGCTTGAGCTCGCGCTTCGGGAGGATCTTGAGAAGCTGCCAGCCGAGATCCAGGGTGTCGGTGATGCTGCGGTTGGTGGTGTTGCCCTGGGAGACGTACTGACGCTCGAACTCGTCGGCGAATTTGGCGAAGAGCTTGTCGTCTTCGCTCAGCGCCGCCTCGCCCAGGATCGTCATCAGTTCCTTGGCGTCCTTGCCGCGGGAATACGCGGCGAAGAGCTGGTTCATCGTGCCGGCGTGGTCCTCGCGGGTCTTGCCGACGCCGATGCCCTTGTCCTTGAGTCGGCTAAGCGAAGGCAGCACGTCCACGGGCGGGACAATGCCCTTGCGGTGCAGATCGCGCGAGAGGATGATCTGACCCTCGGTGATGTAGCCGGTCAGGTCGGGGATCGGGTGGGTCTTGTCGTCCTCGGGCATGGTCAGGATCGGGATCATGGTGATCGAGCCCTTGTGGCCCAGACGGCGGCCGGCGCGCTCGTACATGGTGGCAAGGTCGGTGTACAGGTAGCCGGGGTAGCCGCGGCGGCCCGGGACCTCCTTCTTGGCGGCGGAGATCTCGCGCAGGGCCTCGGCGTAGTTGGTGATGTCGGTCAGGATGACCAGCACGTGCATGTCCTTCTCAAAGGCCAGATACTCGGCGGCGGTCAGGGCCATGCGCGGGGTGGCGATACGCTCGACCGCGGGGTCGTTGGCGAGGTTCGAGAAGACCACGGTGCGGTCGATGGCGCCGGTGCGGCGGAAGTCGTTGATGAAGTACTCGGACTCCTCAAACGTGATGCCGATGGCGGCGAAGACGACGGCGAAGGTCTCGTTGTCGCCCAGCACGCGCGCCTGACGGGCGATCTGCGCGGCGAGGGCCGCGTGCGGCAGACCGGAGCCGGAGAAGATCGGCAGCTTCTGGCCGCGGACCAGGGTGTTCAGACCGTCGATGGTGGACACGCCGGTCTGGATGAACTCGGCCGGGTAGGCGCGGGCGGCGGGGTTCATCGGCAGGCCGTTGATGTCCATGTGGGCGTCGGCCAGGATGGGGGGGCCGCCGTCGATGGGGTTGCCCATGCCGTTGAAGACGCGGCCGAGCATGTCCTCGCTCACGGCGAGCTGCTGCGGGTGGCCCAGGAAGCGGACCCTGGTCTCAGCCAGGTTGATGCCCTGCGCGGACTCGAACAGCTGGACGACGGCGCGGTTGCCCTCGACCTCCAGCACCTTGCAGCGCCGGATCTCGCCGTTGGGGAGCTCAAGCTCGCCCAGCTCGTCGTAGGTGACGCCCTCGACGTTCTCGACGATCATAAGAGGGCTCGCGATCTCTTTGATGGTTTTGTATTCCTTGATCATTCGTCCTCACCTCCGGCAATCACTTCTGCGATCTGCTGCTTCATCTCGGCGATCATGGCGTCGTAGTCCGCGCCGAAGGTCTTCGCGTCAGCCATCTTGGCGCGGCCGATCTTCTCGCGCACCGGGATGGCGAAGAGGGCGTTCATGTCGGCGCCCTTGCTCAGCGCGTCGCGGCAGGCCACGTCGAACTCGAGCACCATGTCCAGAAGCCGGAACTGCTTGGCGTAGGCGGAGTAGGCGTCCTCGTCGACGAAGGCGTTCTGCTGCAGGAAGTCCTCGCGGATGCTCTTGGCGGTCTCCATCGTCAGACGGTCCGCCGCGCTCAGCGCGTCCTGTCCGACCAGACGCACGATCTCCTGCAGCTCGCTCTCCTCCTGGAGGATGTGCATGGCCTTCTCGCGGTTCTGCATGTACTTCTCGCCGAACTGCTCGGTATACCAGGCGCGCAGGGTGTCGATGTACAGCGAGTAGGAGGTCAGCCAGTTGATGGCCGGGAAGTGGCGGGCGTAGGCGAGGCTGGAGTCCAGCGCCCAGAAGACCTTGACGATACGCATCGTGGCCTGGGAGACGGGCTCGGAGATATCGCCGCCCGGAGGCGACACGGCGCCGATGGCGGTGACGGAGCCGCGGCGGTCGTCCTCGCCCATGCACTGCACGACGCCGGCGCGCTCGTAGAACTGCGCCAGACGGGAGGCCAGGTACGCGGGGTAGCCCTCTTCGCCGGGCATCTCCTCGAGACGGCCGGACATCTCACGCAGGGCCTCGGCCCAGCGGGAGGTGGAGTCGGCCAGGACCGCGACGTCGTAGCCCATGTCGCGGAAGTACTCGGCGATGGTGATTCCGGTGTAGATGGAGGCCTCGCGCGCGGCCACGGGCATGTCGGAGGTGTTCGCGATCAGCACCGTGCGCTTCATCAGCGGCTCGCCGTTGCGCGGGTCCTTCAGCTCGGGAAACTCCATCAGCACGTCGGTCATCTCGTTGCCGCGCTCGCCGCAGCCGATGTAGACCACGATGTCCACGTCCGACCACTTCGCCAGCTGGTGCTGCACGACGGTCTTGCCCGAGCCGAAGGGGCCGGGAACGGCCGCGGTGCCGCCCTTGGCGATGGGGAAGAGGGTGTCGATGATGCGCTGGCCGGAGTTCATGGGACGGGCCGGGACGTACTTTCTGGCGTAGGGTCTCTGGATACGCACGGGCCAGCGCTGATACATCTGCAGCTCCCGCTCGCCCTTGTCGGTCTTGACCTTCGCCACGGCCGTGTCGACCGTGTACTCGCCCTGCTCGACGACCCAGGTGATCTCGCCCTTGACGCCGTTGGGGACCATGATCTTGTGCAGGATGGCCGTGGTCTCCTGGACGGTGCCGAGCACGTCGCCGGGGCCGACCTGGTCGCCGGGCTTGGCGACGGGGACGAACTCCCATTTCTTCTCGCGGTTGAGGGCGGGCACGTCCATGCCCCTGGTGATGCAGTCGCCGCTCAGCGCGCGCATCTCGGGCAGGGGACGCTGGATGCCGTCATAGATATTGTCCAGCATGCCGGGTCCGAGCTCGACGGACAGCGGCATTCCGGTGGTCACGACCGTCGCGCCGGGTCCGAGGCCGGAGGTCTCCTCATAGACCTGAATGGACGCCCTGTCGCCGGTCATGTTCAGGATCTCGCCGATCAGATGCTGAGAGCCCACGCGCACCACGTCGGAGACGTTGGCGTCCGCCAGGCCCTCGGCCACGACAAGCGGTCCGGATACCTTGGTGATAGTTCCGCTCATTGATTTCCTCCTTCCGCCCGCGTCCCACAAGGGGTCGGGCGGGAATTTTTGTATGGGGTGGTCCTTTTGCCGTTTCTGTCATCCTGAGGTCCAGTGCGCACACTGGCCGAAGGATCTTAAGCGTTCGATGCACGTTCGGTTAAGATTCTTCGACTCGCTCCGCTCGCTCAGAATGACAGGCGGGAAGGGGAACCGAGTGCTAGTCGCCCAGGATGTTGGTGCCGACGGCGCGCTCGACGGCGGCCCGCAGCGCCTGCAGGCCGAGTCCGGACGAACCCTCGCGGCCGGGGATCACGATGATCGCGGGGCTGGGGCTGTCCTTGAACCTGTCGATCTCCGCCTGGATCTGGGCGGCGAAGTTCTCCTCAATGTAGATGATGGCGTACTCATCCTCGCTCTCGCGGGTGAGACTGCGCAGGAGCTTCCCGGCCTCCGCGGCGTTCTCCGCGGCGAAGGTGTCCAGCCCCAGGGCCTTGAAGCCCATGACGGTGTCGCGGCCGCCGATAACTGCAATTTTAAGCATACAAGTCACGCAGCCTTTCCCGGATGGTCTGCGGCTTCACGCCGGCAAGCCTGCCCGTGAGGATCATTCTGACGGCCTGGATCTCGCCCTCGATCGCGGCGAGGTAGGCGCACACCGTCTCGCAGCCGTAGGGCACGAGCTTCGCGTCGCGCAGGTAGGCGTTCACGGCGTTGTCGCAGGCCAGCTCGAAATCCGTCATGCTCCCGCCCGCGAGCGCGTCCGCCCCGAGGGAGGCGGCCTTCTCGAGCTTCGTGCGGGCATAGAGCGCGGCGAGGCTGTCCTTGTCCCCGGCGTTTGCGATGCGCTGGGTGCTCACGCTGCCGCCCTCGAGCAGGACGCCCGCGAGGAAGTCCTGGTTCTTGCCCATGCGCAGGGTACGCACGGCGCTCTTGAGGTTGGCGCTGTCGGTCAGAAGCCCGATATAGCCCTTGAGGAAGGGGCTGCCGACCTTGTCGGCGGCGGCGCGCAGCTCGTCAAAATACGCCTTGTCCAGCACGAAGTCACTCAGCTGGGGGTTGGCCGAGCGGGCGAGGACCGCCTTGGCCTCGGCCATCGCATCCGCCAGCTTCTGCGGCAGGAGGATGCGCTTGTCCTCGTTGAAGATCTCCAGAAGCCTCTGGCCCGGGATGCGGCCGGCATCCGACAGGAGCCTTTTGCAGTCCGTGCCCATGGCCTCGCCCTTGATGATGGCCTTGGCGTTGTGGTAGTCGTACTTGAGCTTGAACAGGTCCACAAGCTCCTTGTCCGGGGAGAGCTTGCCGAGCTCGTCGAAGATCGCCGAGCGGCGGGCGGCGAGCGTCTGCTCCACCTCGTCGGCCTTCATCTGGGACATGTCGGGATAGCCGCAGTCCGTCAGGATCTTGGCGGCGTCCTCGAAGGAGGCGGCGTCCAGCATGCGCTCCGCCTTCTCCATGCTCAGGAGCTTCGGCTCCCGCGCGCGGAGCATGGCCGACACGCACAGATACGCTTCTTTTTTGTTTGACAATTTCTTCCCTCCCTTGTGGGAACGTCTCAGCCGAAGAGGACCTGCGCGAGCTCGGCGGCCATGTCGCCCCGGCAGAGCTCCACAAGCAGCTCCGCGGTGCAGTTGGCCTCGATGTTCCCGCGGCGCAGGATCAGACCGCCCCTGAAGTCGCCCGTCTCATCCGCGAGCGTGAGCTTCCCGCCCCCGAGCTTCGCGTTGGCCGCCGCGGCGACCTTCTCGCCGACGGCCGCCCTGTCGCGGGCGTTGAGCACGATCTGCTCGTCCCCGGTGACGGAGGCCTGGGCGGCCAGCCGCGCCAGAAGGGCCGCATACTGCTCCTCCGGCAGGTTCACGAGCCGGTCGGCTGCCTTGTCAAAGCTCTCGGAGACCATGTCCTGCTTCACCGCGAGCAGGGCCTTGCGGCCCTCCATCTGCGACAGGCGCTCCATGCTCTCGAGCCGGTCCTGATTGGCCTTGACTCCGGCGCGGATCTTCTCGGCGTAGGCGTCTTTGGCCTTCTGCTCGTACACGCCGCGGATCTCGGCGCAACGCTGCTCGGCCTGCGCGAGGATCGCAGCGCACTGCGCCTCAGCGTCCGCCCGGATATGTGCGATGATCTTTTCCGTGCCTTTCATGCAAATATCTCCAATCTCAATGATTTGTCGTCTCCGCGCTCAGGCCCTCAGGCGCTGATCTGGAGCAGCATGATCATGGAGGCAAGCAGAGAAAGGATGGCGTAGAACTCGACCGTGATGCAGAGGATCATGCCCTTGGCCCAGTGGTCGGGGTTCTTGGCGAGAAGGTTGACGGAGGCGGCGGCGACTTTGCCCTGCGCGACCGCGGACACGAGACCGCCGATGCCGATGGGCAGGCACGCCGCGAAGTAGCGGCAGCCCTGCACGAAGCTCAGGTCCATGGCCGTGCCGTCGAGCAGACCCATCTGCATGACGGCCACGAAGAACACGACCAGGCCGTACAGACCCTGGGTGCCGGGGATGACCTGCAGGATCATGACCTTGCCGAACTTGCCCGGATCCTCGGTGACGAGGCCCGCGCCCGCCTCACCGGCGATGCCGGTGCCGACGCCGGAGCCGGCGCCCGCCAGGCATGCGGCCAGACCCGCGCCCAGAAGGCCGATGGCCAGACCCGAATGTGCAAACAAGAATTCCATAATGATTTCCTCCTATTTTCTCCTAATTTATTCTGCTACGTTGTAATACTTGGTCTTGATTTCCAGAGGCTCGAAGGGCCTGCCCCCGTCCTCGTAGAATTTGCCGAAATACTCCAGGCACTGCAGTCTCAGGTCATGGACATAGCAGCCCAGGAGGTTCAGGCCGAAGTTCAGCGCGTGACCGATGATGAAGATCACGAAGAAGAACACCAGGTTGTTCGCGATGGCTCCGATGGTGTTGAACACGGTCGCGATGACCGAGCCCGCCAGCATCAGCGCCATGATACGCGAATAGCTCAGAATGTCGCCGAACCAGCCGGTCGCCTGGTTGTAGAAGGTCACGAAGACGCTCAGCAGCTTGCCGAAGATCCCCTTCGAGCTGCGCGAGCCGCCGTAGAACAGCATCACCAGACCCAGGATCAGCACCACCGGGTAGCCGCCGATGTTGCCGACCTTGAGGACATAGAGGATGATGCCGACGAGCAGCACCCACAGCGCGCCCTCTTCCCAGATCGCGTCGGCCAGCTGGCCGCGCTTGACCTTCTTGTAGAAGTTGATCGCCATGCCGGTGTTCAGGTGGATCAGACCCAGCACCATCGCGCCCACGAGCACATACACCGTGTCCTTGAGCGGGGAGAACAGCGCCGGCAGGACGCCCCAGCCCTCGGGCTTGCCGAGGATGCGGCCGATCTGCTCGAGCGCGTCGCCGAAGAAGCCGCCGGTCAGCGCACCCATGACGAAGGTCGAAATGCCGGCGTAGAGCAGCAGCTGGCAGAAGCTCAGCGTGCCGCGGCGCGGCTTGATCTTCTTCATCGCGACCAGGGCCGCGACGATCATCAGGATGCCGTAGCCCATGTCCGCCATCATCAGCCCGTAGAACAGGATGAAGAAGGGCGCCATCAGCGGGTTCGGGTCCAGACTGCCGTAGGCCGGCAGGGCGTACATGTCCGTCACCATGTTCAGGGCGTTGGTAAACTTGTTGTTCTTGAGCTTGACGGGCACCTGCGGGTACTCGTCCTCCGTGGGATCCTGCGTCTCCCACGCGCAGCCGAAGCGCTCAAAGACCTCGGCCAGCTCTTCCTCGCGCTCGGCGGGGATCCAGCCCTCCATCGCCACGACGCTGTCGGTGCCGCAGAGCTTGTCCTCGGCCTCGGCCAGGGCGATCTTCACGCTCACCCGGTCGGCGGCGAGCTTCAGCTCGTCTCTGTGTACCGCGTCGTCCACGATGTACTGCGTGCAGTTTTCCTTCTCCGCCGCGAGCTCCTTGAGGCTCTGCTCGGCATTGAGCAGGCACTCCCGCGCCGTGCCGTGCATCGACGTCAGCGGCGAGGCGGTGAAGCCGAAGGGCCGCAGCGCGTCCTGCATGGCGGGCAGCTTCTCCCTCATGCAGACAAGCAGCACGTCGTGCTCCTTCTTGTCCGAATGGATGGGGAAGAGCTCCGCCTCTTCGTCGACGGCTTCGACCGCGGCCTCGATGTCCGCGAACTGGATGCGCCCGGGCAGCGAGCCCAGCAGCACGCTGCAGCGCTCCGTCCCCTCGCAGTCGAGCGAGAGATCGAGGTCGAGCCAGGGCTGCAGCGATTCGATCACCGCGCGCTGGCGGCTCTCCTCCGCGGCGATGCGCTTGATGCGCGCGTCGCTGCCCTCGATCGCCTCGGCCACCTTGAGCGCGCCGCTCAGGCCCGTATCGTCCAGGAGGACGCGGTCCTCCAGCTCGGGCTTGGCCGACAGCAGCTTCGACTTCTTCGGGGCGTAGTGATCCAGCAGCTCCACCGCGTGCACAAGCGCGGCGTGCTTCGCCTTGAGCGCGGGCACGTCCACGTTCTCGCGGTGCAGCTCCTGCGCCAGTTCCGTGCCCTGGATCTCGCCCTCAAGTTCGGAAAACTCCACGCAGCCGTGGCGGATCAGCTCCCGGAGCAGCTCCTCCTTCGTGTCGCGAACGGCGAGAAGGCGGAGCTTTTTCATTTGTAGAATGGCCATCTCAGCTGTTCACTATCCTTTCCACTACAAGCGCCGCGGCCTGATCCACCTTGCCGCCCGCTTTCGCGCGCAGCGCGGCCTTCTTGTTCTCCAGCTCCGCGGCAAGCGCCTCGGCCCGGGCCTTGGCTTTGTCGTCGACCTGACGGGAAAGCTCCCTGAGCTCCTCTTCCGCCTTGGCCACCGCGGCGTCGACCGCCAGCTTCCCGGCATTCTCCGCATCCGCCGCGAGCTGCTTTGCCCGCTGCTCCGCGCCGGCGACGGCGGCCCTGGCCTCGGCCTCGGCCTGCGTGATGTTGCTGATCGCTTCAAATGACATTGGCACACCCCCCTTGATGTATTCTTCCCGGCCCTGCCGGCCGGTTGGGATCTCCCGTTTGCAGGAACAAACGGGAAAACGCCCCCATGGACGCGCTCTCCATCGAGGCTGATTGACTGTTGGACAGTAAAGATATTATAGTATAGCCCGGCAAGATTGTCAATTTTTTGTTTAGCAACCCGTGCCAAAGATTTCATTGTTTTTCTATACAGCCTATGTACAGATTTTCGGCGCGCCGCCGGTCCTGCGGACGTGAAAATGCCCCCGGGCGTTTTACTTGTGAGCAAAATGTCCGGGGGATTGGTGCGGCGCTCAGAATGCGATCTCGCTCTGGCGGCCGGTGGCGGCGTCGATATAGATGCGGACGGTCTCGCCCTCCGCGCCGGTACAGATGAATTCATACTGGGCGCGATTTGTTCCGCCGGGGCTTTTGCGGATGACGCGCCGGTCGGAGACGACGCTCACGTTCTCCGGCAGCTTTGCGCGCGCCGTCTCAAGGTCGGTCTCCCATGTGACCGGGGCGGGCTCGGCGCTGTAGCGCGCGGCGTCGAAGGCGTAGACCGAGCCGTCGTCCAGCGCCACCGAGACCGTGACGCCGTCGTCGGGCCGCAGGGCCCCGTCCTGCATCGGCGCGTAGCGCAGCACGGCCAGCGCCCCGTTGTCCCCGGCGCTGTCCAGCCTGAGGCCGTCAAAGCCGTTTTCCTCCAGAAAGCGCTCCGCGACGGCCGGGGCCTCGTCCGCGCCGATCGACGCCGGGCCGATCAGCCGCGACTGCGCCGTGAATTCCAGGCCCCGGGCGCTCACGCCGACGAGCAGGCCGCCCGCGCTGTAGCAGCGCCGCCCCTCCGGGCCCTCGGCCGTGCGCTCCTCCTTCAGCTCCCGCGGCTCGACCCCGGCGGCCCGCGCCGCGATTTTCAGTGTCTCGCTCTCCGACAGCGTGCCGGGCGCGGGGGACTCGCGCGGGCTGAAAACCCCCTCATAGGCGAAGGCCTCGGGCGGGTCGAAGTGCGCCTCGCAGTCGAGCAGCAGGGCCGAGAGCTTCGGCGTGTCCCCGCCCGTGAGGTTCTGCAGGGGCTTTTCGCGGCTGTCCATCTCGGCGCCGCCGTCCGAGAGCAGGGCGCGCAGCTCAGAGAGCCGCCCGGACAGCGCCGCCGCCGCGCCGCTCAGCTCCGTGAGATGGGTCCGCGCCTCATCGCCGAGCGCCCCGTCCGCCTGTGACACGAGGCTCATGGCGTAGTCGCCGCAGCGGTTGAGATAGCCCTGGGTCTGCTCGAGCTCCTGCGTGGCGAAGGGCAGGACGGAGAGCGCCGTCTCCGCCGCCCGGGCGTCCGCCGCGGCCTGCGCGCACAGCCGCCGCCCCAGCGCGTCGTCCGTGACGTAGGCGAGAGCGCGGAGCGTGAGGCTCAGCTCGCCCGCGGCGTTCGCCGCCTCCTCGAAGGCGCGGGAGGAGGCGTAGCCCGTCTCGCGGCGGTAAAAGGCGAGGCGGTCCCACGACGCCCACGCCAGCGCGGCGAGAGCCAGCACGGCCGCGGCCGTGTAGATCGCGATCAGTCGTTTTGCTTTTACGGACATATTGCTCTCCCATAAAATTCCTGAATTTCAGGGGGAACAATTCTGCCGTGTTTCGCGGATGCCCCGTCAAGGGGCGAGCGAAACGGCGAGCAAATTGTTATTGATGTGCCGAAAAAATGCAGCGTCTTGATTCAGGGTTTCATTGGCACATCAATAATCCCCCTTTTCGGATTAGAATGCCCGAAAAGGGGGAAATTATGATACGTGCGGCGCGATCCGGGGATCGCTCCCTACGCGGCTTCACTCTCCACATTCAATTCCCGTACAAAGGGCTCGATGCGCATGGCGTAGGCGGCGGAGATCTCCGCGTCGGCCGGGTGGCTCTCCGGCGTGAGGCCGTATCGGGCGAGCAGCGTCTCGCCGATCAGACGCGTGGCCTTGGCGGAGCCGTATACGTTCAGATGCCCCTCGTCCACGAAGTCGCGCTCGGCGTCAAAGCCGAGGCTGTCGTAGACCTCGTTCATGTCCAGCAAGACGATGCCCTCGTCCTCGCAGAAGGCGTGAAGGCCTTTCAGGCTGCCGCGCTCTTCGTCCGCCCACGCGTAGGGCGCCGCCAGCAGCATGAGCTGCGCGCCGTTCTCCTCCGCCAGCGCCTTCATGTCGCGCAGGACGGCGAGGCTCTCCTCCGAAAGCGGCACTGCCTCGACGTCCGCATAGCTCTGCTGGGCGCAGGTCTCGGGCCGCGCGATCTCCATAAAGTGATAGCCGCGCAGCGGGTCCCTCTTTCCGCGCCAGTCAAAGCGGAAATCCTGCGCGCTCAGCTCCTTCCAGCGCTGGTGGTACTTGAGGAGGTTGAAATAATAGCTGCTCCGCTCCCCCTCCGGGACCAGCGTGCGAATGATCGCGAGCTTGTTTTCCGACCAGGGCAGGGGGTCGAGACAGTCGCGCAGCGCGCCCTCTCCCCCGGCGCCGGGAGAAAAGGCCATCGTGGCCTCGAGCAGCAGCACCTTCGGGCTCTGGGTCTTGAGGCTCTCCTTCATGTAGCAGTACGTGGCGGCAAGGGGCTGCTGCTGCGTGGCGAGCACATAGCTCCGCAGCCCCGTCTCCGCGTGCAGCACCAGCGGGTCGAGCGTGCAGTACATGCGGCTCGAGCCGTAGCAGAGCACGTCCATGCTCTCGGCCGGCTCGTTGAAAAAGCCGTTGATCTTCTCGGTGTAGCGGCAGGCCGTTTTGCGGTCGAAGACCTGCCAGACGGCGAACACGAGCGCGAGGGCGAGGGCCAGAAAGGCCAGCAGGCAGATTCGTTCTTTTTTGCTCATACCCGCCTCCTAAAAGCCCATGTAGATGAACTGGCTGCTGCTGTAGCCGGGCCCGTAGATGCCGAAGACCAGCACCGCGAGCAGCCCCAGCAGCCACACGCCCCAGCGGAGAGGCAGCGGCAGCGCGGCCAGGCGCTCGCGCACGGGGGTCCCCCCGAGCCTCTCCTGCCAGAACGAGACCAGCAGCAGGAACAGAAGGCTCAGGCCCAGCACCGCGAAGTCCGCCCCGTCCAGCCCGAGCTGCAGAAGGTCGGGCGAGAGGCCGCGCAGCGAGGCCGAGAGCATGCGCAGCGCCGCGGGCAGGCCGGGCGCGCGGAAGAAGTGGGCCGCGAAGGTAAAGAACGCGAAGCAGCCGAGCTGCCGCAGCTTCCGCGGCGCCTCCTTCCGCCCCAGGCTCTGCCAGAAACGGTCCCGCGCCGGGAGCGTGCGCTCCCCCACGACCTGATACAGGCCGTTGAGCATGCCCCAGAAAAAGAAGTTGACGCCCGCGCCGTGCCAGAGGCCGCTGACGAAGAAGACGATCAGCAGATTCAGGTTGCGGCGCCGGCGGCCCTTGCGGCTGCCGCCCAGCGGGATGTACAGGTAATCGCGCAGCCAGGCGCCGAGCGAGATGTGCCAGCGCCGCCAGAGCTCCGCAATGCTGGTGGAAAAGAAGGGGCGGCGGAAGTTCTCGATCAGCTCGACGCCCAGCATGCCGCTCACGCCGCGCAGGATGTCCACACAGCCGGAGAAGTCCGCATAGATCTGGAAGACGTACAGCGCGGCGGCCAGCGGCACCGCGAGCCCGCCGTATTCGCCGGGGCTTGCGTAGACCAGATCGACCAGCAGCGCGGCGCGGTCCGCGATCACGAGCTTCTTGAAAAAGCCCCAGAGCATGAGCTGGGCCCCGAAGCACAGATTCTTATAGCTGAGCGCATGGGGCTCCGCCAGCTGCGGGGCGAGCTGTCCGTAGCGGGAGATCGGACCCTGGATGATGATCGGAAAATAACACAGGAACAGGCCGTAGCGCCAGAAGCGCCGCTCCGGCGCGAGCTTCCCGCGGTACACGTCGATCACGTAGCTCGCCGCGGAGAGCGTGTAGAAGGAGATGCCGAGCGGGTAGATCAGATGCAGCGTGCGATGCTCCAGCCCCAGCAGGCGCCCCGCCAGATCCCAGCTGTAGGGCAGCAGCTTCAGCACCGCCATCAGGCCGAGATTCAGCGTCAGCGTCAGCGCGAGCAGCCCCTTTTTCCGCTTTGATGCGGGCAGGGCCCGCCCCGTCAGAAAGGTGGTCGCCGCGCTGAAAAGCAGAAAGAACAGATAGCGCAGGTCCGAGCAGAGGTAGAAGAAAAGACTCGCGATCAGCAGCCAGGGAGGTCTCGCCCTGCGGGGAAGGGCATAATAGATCAGCACCACCGCGGCGGTGAACAGCAGAAAGCTGCCGGATACCGGGTCCATATGCTCCCTCCTTCTGTTTCAGAATATGTTTCAGCCGAGCTTTGCAAGCCCGAGGCGCAGACGGCGCAGGCACTCGTCCTTTCCGAGGATGCGGCAGATCTCCACCGCGCCGCCGGGCGTGACGGCCTTGCCCGCCGCCGCGATGCGCACCGGCCACATGAGCTTCGCGTTCTTGACCTCCAGGCTCTCGGCCAGAGACGTCATCACGCCGAGGATGGCCTCGTCCGTCCAGGTATCCAGCGCCTCGAGCGCGGGGATCACGGCCTCGAGCATGGCCTTCGAGGACTCCCGGTCGGACTTGGACTTCTTGTGCACGAAGAGCTCCGTGTCGTAGTCG
This sequence comes from Oscillospiraceae bacterium, assembly GCA_024691985.1. Classification (GTDB taxonomy): domain Bacteria; phylum Bacillota; class Clostridia; order Oscillospirales; family Oscillospiraceae; genus Limivicinus. The sequence goes on from JAILNC010000042.1 coordinate 16,061, forward strand.
GGCAGGGCGTCGAAGAAGTCGACCTTCTCCGGGATCTCGGTCAGCACCTCGGTGCGCTGCTGCAAAAGCGCGGCGACCGCGGCGGCGTCGATGGCCGGGTTTTTGACGCTCTGCCGGATCCAGGGCTCCGCGATGCGCGCGAAGGCCTCCGGGCTCATGGCGCGGATGTAGGCCGCGTTGAAGTAGCGCAGCTTCTCGATGTCGAAGATCGCGGGGGACTTGGAGATGCCGGAGATGTCAAAGATCTGCTTCAGCTCGTCCAGGGAGTAGATCTCCCGCTCGCCGCCGGGGCTCCAGCCCAGCAGGGTCACGTAGTTGATGACCGCGTCGGTCAGAAAGCCCTGCGCGATCAGATCCTCGTACGAGGGGTCGCCGTGGCGCTTGGACATCTTGTTGTGGGCGTCGCGCATGACGGGCGAGCAGTGGACGTAACGGGGGATGGGCCAGCCGAAGCCCTCGTACAGCAGGTTGTACTTCGGCGCGGAGGACAGATACTCGCTGCCGCGCACCACGTGGGTGATGCCCATGAGGTGGTCGTCGACGACGTTGGCGAAGTTGTAGGTGGGCAGCCCGTCCCGCTTCAAAAGGACCTGGTCGTCCAGGGACGCGTTCTCGACCGTGATGTCGCCGAAGATCTCGTCGTGGAAGGTGGTCGTGCCCCCGCGCGGGATGCGCTGGCGGATGACGTAGGGCTCGCCCGCGGCGGCGCGGCGGTCGGACTCTGCCTGCGAGAGCTCCCGGCAGGGATCGTCCCGGCGCGTGAAGTCGCCCGCGTCCTCCTGCGATTCCGTTTTTTCGCAGAAGCAGCGGTAGGCGTGGCCGCGCTGCATCAGCAGCTCCGCGTATTCCTTATACAGGCCGCGGCGCTCGGTCTGGACGTAGGGGCCGACCGGGCCGCCGACGTCCGGGCCCTCGTCGTGCTCCAGGCCGCACTCGGCCATGGTCTTGTAGATCACGTCCACCGCGCCCTCGACCAGACGGCCCTGGTCCGTATCCTCGATGCGCAGGAGGAATTTTCCCCCGGCGCGGCGGGCGATCAGATACGTGTAGAGCGCCGTGCGCAGATTGCCGACGTGCATGTACCCGGTGGGAGAGGGGGCGAAGCGCGTGCGCACCTCCCCGGCGGGGATGCGCGCCTCCCGCTCTGCAAACCAGCTTAGATCCTTCATGTGCGGAATCCTCGATTTCGTTCAGAATACGGTTCCCATCTTATTTTGCAAATTGGCAGTTGTCAAGCACAAGTTCTTTTGGTAGAATATGTAGAAGTGATTTCTTTGAAAGCACATTCTCCGGATTCTTACTGAAAATACAGGTGATAACGATGGAAAACGAAAAAAGCGTCAAAAAAGTCATGCTCTCCGGCATCCAGCCCTCGGGTCATCTGCACCTGGGCAACTACCTCGGCGCCGTCAAGAACTGGGCGGAGCTGGCGGACGAGTTCGACTGCTTCTATTTCATGGCCGATCTGCACACTCTGACCGTCCGGCAGGACCCGAAGGAGTTCCGCCGCCGCGCCACGGAGCAGCTCGCCCAGTACATCGCCTGCGGCCTCGACCCGCAGAAGAACACGCTCTTCCTCCAGAGCCACGTGCACGAGCACGCGGAGCTGGGGTGGATCCTCAACTGCTACACCATGTTCGGCGAGCTGAGCCGCATGACCCAGTTCAAGGACAAGAGCGCCAAGAACGCCGAGAACATCAACGGCGGCCTGTTCACCTACCTCGCGCTCATGGCGGCGGACATCCTGCTGTATCAGGCGGACTACGTCCCCGTGGGCGAGGACCAGCGCCAGCACTGCGAGCTGACGCGCGACATCGCCATCCGCTTCAACAACCTCTACGGCGAGACCTTCAAGGTGCCCGAGGCCTATATCCCCAAGGTGGGCGCGCGCATCATGTCGCTCTCCAACCCCACGAGCAAGATGTCCAAGTCCGACCCCAACGGCTGCGTCTTCCTGATGGACACGCCCGAGGAGATCGCCCGCAAGTTCAAGCGCGCCGTCACCGACTCCGACACCGAGCGCTGCGTGCGCTTCGACCCGGAGAACAAGCCCGGCGTGTCAAACCTCATGAACATCTACGCCTCCGTCACCGGGAAGAGCTTTGCCGAGATCGAGGCGGAGTTCGACGGGCTGGGCTACGGCGCCTTCAAGCCCGCCGTGGGCGAGGCCGTGGCCGAGACCCTGCGCCCCATCCGCGAGGAGGCCGCGCGCATGATCGCCGACAAGGCCTATCTCCGGGACGTGTACACCGACGGCGCGAAGAAGGCCACCGCCGTGGCGAGCAGGACCCTGCGCAAGGTCTACAAAAAGGTCGGCTTAGTGGAAAAGCCCTTCTAAATCAACCGGAGGTTTTTTATGCTTCCAAATTTTGACCAGTGGGTGATCCTGGTGATCGCCTTCGCCTCCGCGCTGGTGCTGTCCTATTTCATGACCCCGCCGGTCAAGGACTTCGCCGAGCGCGTCGGCGCGATGGACATCCCGCGCGACGACCGCCGCGTCCATGACCACCCCATCCCCCGGATGGGCGGGCTGGCGATCGTGGTGGGCTTCGTGCTGGCGGTGCTGTTCTGCGTGCAGCCGGACGAGAAGATCTACGGCATCCTCATCGGCTCGCTCATCATCGCCTTCATGGGCGGACTGGACGACATCGTCCAGCTCACGCCCTGGATCAAGTTCCTCGGCCAGATCCTCGCCGCCGTCGTCGTCGTGCGCAGCGGCCTGATCATCAACGCGATCTCCTGGTCCACCGAGGAGACCTACCTTGAGATCAGCCGTCTCAGCGGCGCGGTCATCACCATCTTCTGGATCGTGCTGTGCACCAATGCCGTCAACCTCATCGACGGGCTGGACGGCCTGGCCGTGGGCGTGTCCTCGATCAGCTCCTGCGTGCTGCTGGTCGTGTCGATGCTCGCGTCGGAGCTGTCGGTCACGATCATGCTGGCCGCCCTGCTGGGCGCCTGCCTCGGCTTTCTGCCCTACAACCTCAACCCCGCCAAGATCTTCATGGGCGACGTGGGCTCGCAGTTCCTCGGCTTCGTGCTGTCCACGGTCTCGATCCTGGGTCTGTTCAAGCTGCAGGCGGTCATCACCTTCTTCCTGCCGCTGCTGGCCATGGCGGTGCCGCTGGCCGACACGGCCTTCGCCATCGTCCGGCGCGTGCTGCGCGGCCAGAGTCCCTTCCACGCCGACCGCGGCCACTTCCACCACCGGCTGCTGGCCACGGGCCTGAGCCAGAAGCAGGCAGTCGCCGTGCTGTACGGCGTGTCCGCCATCGGCGGGCTGATCGCCCTGCTGATCGCCGGGAAGAGCCCCGCGCTGAAGGTTCTGTGCCTGGTGGGCGTGTTCCTCGCGCTGGTGGGCATCGCGGTGATCGTCTTTGTCCGCAATCCCCGCCGCGCCAGGGCGCGCAAGGAGCATGAGCGCGCCATTCGCGAGGCCCAGGCGAAGGCGGCCGCGCGCGAGACGGCGGAGCCGCCCGCCGAGGCCTATACACCGCCGCCGGAGCCGAAGCCGGAGCCGACGGAACCCCCCGCAGACGCCTGCGGCGAGGACGCGGACGAAGAGGAATCGGTCAAGATCTACGACGGCGAGATCATCAAGATCTACAAGGGCTCCGGGAAGAAGAAGGAAGAGGCCCCCGACGGCAAAACGGAAGAATAAACGTTTGAAACCCCCGCGGCGCAGCCGCGGGGGTTTCAAACGTTTATTCACATCTTCTCCGGGGCGGTGACGCCGATGACCGAGAGGGTCGCCTCGATGACCCGGCGCACGCAGTCGGCCAGCGCCAGCCGCGCCGCCAGCACCCCGGGCTCCGCGCCCTTGATGCGGCAGCTCGTATAGAAGCGGTGGAAGCGGGCTGCCAGCTCGGTCACGTACTTGTTGACCCGGCTGGGGTCGCAGTCCCGCGCGGCCAGCCTGATCTCCTCCGGCAGGGCGGCGAGCTGCTTGATGAGCTCGCGCTCCGTCTCGTCCGTGAGCAGCGCGCCGTCGATCTCCCCGGCCTCCGGGACCTCGTGCCCCTCGGCCGCGAGGGCCGCAATGAGCGTACAGATGCGCGCGTGGGCGTACTGGACGTAGTAGACCGGGTTCTCGTTGTCCTGGCGCTGGGCCAGCTCCAGATCGAAGAGCACCGGGGAGTCGGGCCGGGAGTTGAAGAAGTAGCGCGCGGAGTCCACCGGGATGTCGTCGAGCAGGTTCGTCAGACTGATGGCCTTGCCGGTGCGCTTGGACATGCGGACCTCTTTGCCGTCGCTCATGAGCTTGACGAGCTGCATCAGCACGATCTGCAGGCGGTGCTCGCCGTCGAGGCCGAGGGCGTCCAGCGCGCCCTTGAGCCGCGCGACGTGGCCGTGGTGGTCGGCGCCCCAGACGTTGATCGCGACGTCGAAGCCGCGGGTCTCCAGCTTGTTGCGGTGGTAGGCGATGTCGGAGGCGAAGTAGGTGTAGAAGCCGTTGGCGCGGCGCAGCACATCGTCCTTGAGGTCGAGGCGCGCGATCTCCTCCTCGCTCTTCCCCGCCTGCCGCAGCTTCTCGCCCAGAATCTCCGCCGTCTTGAGCCAGAGCGCGCCGTCCTTCTCGTAGGTAAAGCCGCGCGCGGTCAGCAGGGCGATGGTGTCGGGCACGAAGCCGCTCTCGTACAGACTGCTCTCGAAGAACCACTCGTCATACTCCACGCCGTAGCGCCACAGATCCTCCTGCATCTTTGGGATGTTGCGCTGAAGGCCGAAGCGCGCCATGGCCTCGTGCCGTTCGGCGGCGTCCTTTTCAAGCCAGTCCGGGCCGTACTCCTCGAGGAAGGCGGCGGCGAGCTCGCGGATATCGTCGCCCCTGTAGCCGTCCTCCGGGAACTCCACCGCGTCCTCGCCCAGCAGGAGCTGGCGGTAACGCGCGTCGATGGAGGAGGCGAACTTCTCGATCTGGTTGCCGGCGTCGTTGACATAGAACTCGCGCCAGACGCGCCAGCCCGCGCGCTCCAGGACGCTCGCCAGCGCGTCGCCCAGAACGCCGCCGCGGGCGTTGCCCATGTGCATGGGGCCCGTGGGGTTGGCGGAGACGAACTCCACCATGACGCTGCGCCCCTGCCCCTCGTCGACGCGGCCGTAGTCCGCGCCCTCGGCGAAGACGCATTTGAGCACGTCCTCATACCAGGAGGGGGCCAGGCGGAAGTTGATGAAGCCCGGGCCCGCGACCTCGACGGAGGAAAACCAGCTCCCCCCGAGCTCGAGGTTCGCCGCCAGCGCCTCGGCGATCTTCCGCGGGGCCATGCGCAGGGCGCGCGCCCCGGCCATGGCGTGATTGGCGGCAAAGTCGCCGTTGGCTGTATCCTTGGGGATCTCCACGGTGCCGCTGAGCGCGGCCCCCGCCGGGAGCTGTCCCTTTTCCGCCGCCCTCGCATACGCCTCGGCCAGCAGGGCGGCGACGCTGTCCTTCGCGGCCTGGATCATGTTTGCCATCGTTTTTTCTCCTGTTCAAGCTCTGTCATTCTGAGCGCAGCGAAGAATCCGATCCAGATCCTTCGGCCGGTGTGCGCACCGGCCTCAGGATGACGGGGGTGTTTTACTGCGCGGCGTATTTCCGCGGGGCGGTCTGCTCACGCACGTTCACGCGGAAGCGGTTGCGGCTGATGACCGCGTGCTCGAGCCCGAGCACATAGTCGATCTCCATATCGCCTCCGCGCTCGTCAAAGCGCTGCCTGATGCTGTGGGTGTCCATCTGCATGGTCGCCGTGCCGACCGGCGTGTCGTACTGAAACGCGCTGCGCTCGCCGGGCGTGAAGATCATGCGGCTCGTGATCAGGCCGTCGCGATCCACGACGACCTTGTCCGGCAGGATCATCAGGCTGGTGCGCGTGCCCTCCATCCCCGTGACCTCGGTCTCGAGATAGGTCAGGCAGGCGACGCCGTCGTCATAGGAGTACAGCCCGTCGGTGACGAAATCCAGGCTGTCCTCCTCCTCATCCACGCCGGTGAGGCTGCGGATGGATATGATCACATCTTTCATCATAAGCTCATCGTCTCCATGACCGGCACGCGCTCGGCGCGGACCGGCCCCATGTCCAGATAGCGCGAGGCAAAGGCCTCGAAGGGCGCGGGATCGCTGCTGATATAGAAGCGGACGCCGCCGCCCTCTGCGCGGCCGTTCGTCAGCCCGAGGCGCAGCAGCTCGTCCCGCAGAGCCTGCGCCCCGCAGTCCGACGCCGCGAGCAGCGGCACGTCCCCGATCACGGCGCGGATGGCCGCCCCGATCACGCCGTAGTGCGTACAGCCGAGCAGCAGGGCGTCA
>JAILNC010000126.1 GCA_024691985.1 Oscillospiraceae bacterium
GGACCTCGCGGCCTACGACAAGAACCGCCTCACGCTCTATGAGGCGCTGACTTCCTACGGCTACGAGTGCGTCAAGCCCATGGGTGCCTTCTACATGTTCGTAAGGGCCCCCGGGGACGACGCCCAGCGCTTCTCCGACGCAGCGAAGGAGAAGAACCTCCTCCTCGTGCCCGGCGGCGACTTCGGCTGCCCGGACTACTTCCGCATCTGCACCTGCGTGTCCCACGACATGATCCTGCGGAGCCTGCCCTCCTTCAAGGAACTGATCGCGGAATTCGCCTGAGCTCCAAACAGCAAAAGACCGCCGTCCGTTGGACGGCGGTCTTTCTTTTGCCGGATCTTATCCCTGCTTCTTCAGAATCTCGGCCTTGTCGATGATGAACTTCTTCAGCCACTCGCCCGCCTCCTCGTTCTGGAGGGCGAAGTCGATGATGGACTCGAGGTAGCCCTTGAGGTTGCCGGTGTCGTAGCGGCGGCCCTCGAAGTCCACGGCGCACATCTTCTCGCGGCGGCAAAGCGTGCGCATGCCGTCGGTCAGCTGGATCTCGTTGTTGCGGCCGGGGGAGGTGTTCTCGAGGATGTCAAAGATCGCCGGGGTCAGCACGTAGCGGCCCATGATGGCGTAGTTCGAGAGCTTCTCGTAGATGGAGGGCTTCTCGTTCATGTCGCCGATGCGGTAGACGTTCTCGCCGAGCTTCTCCTCCATCTTGACGGAGGAGTACTTGCAGATCTCCTCGCCGGGGAACTCGCGCACGGCGATGGCGCTGCAGGCGTTGGCCTCGGCGGCGTCCACGAGCTGCTTCAAAACCGGCGTCTCGCTGAGCATGATGTCGTCGCCCAGCAGGATGCCGAAGGGCTCGTCGCCGACAAAGTTCTTGGCGCGCCAGATGGCATGGCCCAGACCCTTGGTCTCCTTCTGGCGCAGGAAAAACACGTCCGCCATGTCGGCCACCTTGCGCACGGTGTCGGCCTCGCGGATCTTGCCGTCGCTCAGAAGCCGGGCCTCAAGATCGGGGGCGTAGTCGAAATAGTCCTCGATGGGGGACTTGCCGCGGTTGGTGATGATGAGGATCTGCTCGACGCCGGCGGCCACGGCCTCCTCGACGATGTACTGCAGCACGGGCTTGTCCACCAGCGGCAGCATCTCCTTGGGGATGCTCTTGGTGTTGGGCAGCAGGCGGGTGCCGAGACCCGCCGCGGGGATGATCGCTTTGCGCACTTTCATGCGAGCACTCCTTTCGCCCCGGTGGGGCAGTCTATTTTTCGTTGCACTTTCCGACGAATTCCCGGAAGAATTTCAGCCTGGGCAGATATTTCATCAGCGTGTAGCCGATCAGATAGAGGACGCCGGCTTCGCCGAGGCCGACCCAGGCGGCGTTGAGGGCCCAGAGCCCGGGGCGCTCGAAGATGTTCTGGCCCTCGTAGGCCCAGGTGATGACCGCGCCGACGATGACGGCGTTGAAGACGACGGGCATCAGGCAGGCGAGCAGGCGGTTTCTGACCGTGTTCCCGCCGCGGCCGAAGCGGGCCGTGAGCAGCCCGGCCAGCAGCGTGGCAAGCGAGCCGAACACGATGTCGAAGACGTTGCCGGTGAAGAGATTGGCGAGGATGCAGCCGACATACAGGCCCCAGACGGTGCCGGGGATAAAGAAGGGCAGGACGGTCAGGGCCTCGCTGACGCGAAACTGCACCGCGCCGTAGCTGATCGGGGCGAGGGCGATCGTCAGCGCGGCATAGGCCGCGGCGACCATGGCGCAGACGGCGAGCATGCGGGTGCGGGGAGAACGGTTCATGTTTGGGATACCTCCATTTTTTATTTATCCGAAAGGAGGCGTCCGAAACCGCGCGGCAGGCACAGCCCGCCGGGCCCATTTTTTATGCCGCCCTTCGGCGCGGCAGGGTGTGGAAACCTGCCGGTTATTCACTTGTCAGGGGCGCCTTCCTCGCGCCGGTGCAGGGAGTATTCGCAGCCGCAGTAGAGCTGGCGGTAGACGTGGTACTGCTCGCACAGCTCGATGGAGCGGTTCTCCCCGTCGCGCTTTTTGAAGTCCGAGGGCAGCCAGTTGACGCCGAAGGCGCGGGCGAGCTCCTCCCCGAGATCGTTGATGAGCACCGCGTCCTTGTGGCGTGAGAGCGTCAGCGTCGTGCAGAAATAATCGAAGCCGTAGTGCTTGCAGAGCCGCGCGGTCTCCAGCAGGCGCAGGCGGAAACATTCGGCGCAGCGTTTCCCGCCCTCCGGCTCGTCCTCCAGGCCCTTGACGCGCGCATAGTAGTCCTGCTCCTTGCGCGGCTCGGCCAGGACGGAGACCCTGTCGGCCAGGCCCATGTCCCCGATGAGCTTGACGAGGGTCTCAAAGCGGCGCTCGAACTCGGCCTGGGGGTAGATGTTGGGGTTGTACCACAGCAGCGTCACGTCGAAATACTGCGTCAGGTACTCGAGCACGGCGCTGGAGCAGGGCCCGCAGCAGACGTGCAGCAGAACGCGGGGCCGACGATTGCCCTGCTTCTGGATGATCCGGTCCAGCTCGCGCTGGTAATTCCTTCTGTTCATGATCCCATCATACCATAGCTCCGCAAAAAAAGCTACCGCAACTTGACGCGGCAGGCGCGAGAAGGTATAGTAGAGACACAAAGGGACCCGGGAGGGCATGCGATATGGACAAAAGGACCGACAAGCAGAACTACTATCTGGATATCGCGGACGCGGTGCTCGAGCGCTCGACCTGCCTCAGGCGCAAGTACGGCGCGATCATCGTGCGCAACGACGAAATCATCTCCACCGGCTACAACGGCGCGCCGCGCGGACGCAAAAACTGCTCCGACCTCGGCGGCTGCATGCGCGAGAAGCTCGGCATCCCCTCGGGCCAGCGCTACGAGCTGTGCCGCTCGGTGCACGCCGAGGCCAACGCCATCATCTCCGCCCCGCGGCGGGACATGATCGGCGCGACGCTCTACCTCGTCGGGCGGGAGGCCGCGACCAACGCCCTCATGCCCAACGCCATGAGCTGCTCGATGTGCAAGCGCACCATCATCAACGCCGGCATCGAGAAGGTGGTCATCCGCACCAGCCCCACCGAATACATCACCATCCCGGTCTCGGACTGGGTCGAGAACGACGACTCCATCTTTACGCTGGATTACTGAGAAAGCGGATGCTTTCTCAGTAATCCTTGATTCAAACGCGCCATTCTCGCCCCTGACGGGGCAAGCGAATGGCATGCGTAAAAACCCCCATGCCGCCGATATTTTCATTCATCATTGTGCGGAATCTCCGCATGGGAATTTAATGAGAAAGAAGGTTCAACATGAGCACCAACACCATTTACGTCTTCTCCGGCAGCGGCAACTGCCTGGACATCGCAAAGAACATCGCCAAAAAGCTGGGCGACACCGACATCGTCCTGATGCGCGGCGCTCCTGAAAAAACTGACGCCACCGACTCCGAGCGCGTGGGCTTCGTCTTCCCCTGCTACGCGGGCGGCCTGCCCGGCGGCGTGGAGGAGAGCTTCCGCGCGGTGAAGATCGCCCCGGGGACCTACACCTTCGGCGTGGCGAGCTGCGCCGCCTATCCCGGCGTCGGGCTGAGCGTGCTCGACAGCATCCACAAGCTCGACTACTGGAACGTCGTGACGCACCAGTGCTCGTGCATCTGGCTTTTCCCGCACGATCTGATGATGCCGAAGATGGGCGCCGAAAAGGCGCAGGAGCGCTCCGAGCGGCTGGCGGCCCTGATCGGCGCGGAGGTCCTCGGAGGGGTCAGGAGCGCGAAGGCCCCGAAGGCCAACGCCTTCAACAAGGTCGAGGCCTCGGCCTGGCCGACGCTCTCGAAGAAGAAGGCCGCGAAGCTCCGGAGCACCGAGGCCTGTGTCGCCTGCGGCCAGTGCGTGCAGCTGTGCCCGAAAGGCAATATCAGGATCGAGGACGGCCGCGCCGTCTTCGGCAGCGACTGCATCGGCTGTCTCGCCTGCCTGCAGTACTGCCCGCAGGAGGCCATCAACATGGGCGGCGTCACCGTCAAACGCGAGCGCTACCACAACCCGAAGGTCTCCGCCGCGGAGCTCATGCAGAAGATCATCCACGTCGAGTGAACGCAAATGCCCCCGCCGACACGGCGGGGGCGTTTCACACCTTTCTCAAACTATCGTATTTTGTGCAAAATGTCAAGAGAAAATGCAGGATGCTTTCAGAAAATGAAGCACATTTGTCAAAATGCACAAAGGCGAGGCGGTTTTTTCGGTCAGCATCCCATCTTGTAAAACGCCGGGGGCCGTGCTATATTGTAATCACAAAGGGGTGAACCCAATGTACCGAGTATCCCCCAGATCATGAATCGGCGTGATCAAACACGGGGGGAGCGCTGTAAGCCCAAAATATGCAGGAGGACAGCAGCCAACCTTGAGAAGGACCCACATTTGGGTTAGTCCCGAGCGGACAAAAGATGCGGTTTGAGCTGGAGAAATGTGTCCCGTTGGCTAAGGCAGCGCCCGAAATACGAGAAAGAGAGGTAACCATGATGTTAGATACCAAGAATTCAAAGAAATGACCCTTGACTGCAGAAGAGGCGAACGGGAAAAAATCGCCGCGGTCAAGGGTCATTTCGTATTTTAAACGGGTTTTGCGCGCCGGGTTTTTGGCGCTTTTTTCTTTTTTCGGGAGCGGCATTTGTAGGGGGCGGCGCCTCGACGCCCCGCGCGGGACAGATGTAAAACAGCAATAAATGTGCGGCGAATCCGTTGCTTGTGACGAATTTGCCGTACATTTATTCAGTATGAATGCAGGATTCTGCCGGGCCGCCGAGGGCGGCGGCCCCTGCGAAGAGACCCGCTTTTTTATGCCCTCCATAGCACATTGAACACGCCGTGCCTCTCCGCGGTGAAGCCCAGCGTTTCCCAGGGCGTCAGGTCCGTCCCCGCCCAGAGGATGTAGACGCCCTCGGGGTCGAGAGGCATCTCCGCGTCCTCATACAGGCGAAAGCGCGTGAAGCTGCGCGCGTTCAGATAAGCCGCGGGCCAGTCCTCGTATTCTGCGGTCGAAGCGAAGTCCCGGGGCGGGACGCGGGCATAGAGCAGCAGCTTCGGATAGTGGATCGCGCTCGTCGCGTAGACCGTACCCTCGTGCGAGACGGCGGCCTCCACGGCCTCGCCGACCCCGTCGGTGAAGGCGCCGCGCAGGCTCTCGGCGTAGGGGCCGAAGTAGGAGACGGCGAAGAAGGCGAAGAAGCAGAGATACACGGCGGCGCAGGCCGCGAAGCCCGCCCGCGCGAAGCGGCCCGCGTGCGTAAGCAGGGTCTCGAGCCCGTGGGCGGCGCAGAGCACCAGCGGCAGCAGCAGGATGTTCACGCGGTTGGCGTTGGCACTGATCAGCAGTCCCAGTGCGAGCCCCGCGAGGGTCCAGAGCAGCAGGGGCACGGCCGCGTCGAAGCGCCGCCCTTTCAGCGAGCGGACAAAGCGGACGAAGAGCGAGCCGAGGCCGAGCAGCGCGAAGGGCAGAGAGATCGGATAGAACAGGCCGAAGGGCGTCGGCGTGTTCCAGACCAGCCCATCCGAGCGGCCCAGCAGGAGCTTGAACAGATTGCGGGCGTTTCGCGGGATACGCCGCAGCGAGAGCTCCCAGGCGCGCATCACGAGCAGCTTCGGCACCGAGAAGGGGCCGAGGGAGAATTCTCCGATCAGGCCGTAGTTGACGGCGAGGAAGAGAAGCAGCGGCAGGGCCAGCGCCGCGAGGAGCAGGGCGGAAACCAGCAGCTCCCGGCTTCTCTTGGGCCGCGCGTACAGGAGCAGGGCCAGGAGCAGCAGGGGCGTCACCGGCCAGATGGCCGAGTACGCGTAGAGCGAGAGCCCGTAGAACAGGGCCGACAGGAGATAGAAGCGGGGCTGCTCCATCCCGCGCAGGAAGCAGCACAGGCCGAAGAGCAGCAGTCCCGGCGCGAGGTTCGATTCCAGCGCCCAGCGCCCCGCGGCGATATGCCAGGGACACACGGCCAGCAGCAGCGCGAACAGAAGGCCCGCGCGCCCGCCCCCGATGCGGCGGCCGAGGCGGTATGCTGCCCAGACGCTCAGCAGGGAGATCAGGACCTGCGGCAGACGGACGACCCAGGTATGGACGCCGAAAACGGCGAGCAGCGGGATGAGCAGGTAAGTCTCAAGCGCGTTCATGCCGCTGCCCCAGGCGGTCAGATAGACCGGCCAGGCGCGCAGGGAGCTGTCGACCCCGCTCGTCAGCAGGGCCCAGGCCTCGTAGGCGGCAAAGGCCTCGTCCTGGTTGAGGCCGCAGGGCACGGCGCCGAAGCGCCACAGCCGCGCGAAGGCCCCCAGAACGAGGATGGCCGCGAGTATCCACTTGTCGCGCCTGCGCTCTGCCATGCCTGCTCCCATGTGCAAATAAATGCTCGTCATTCCGAGCCGGTGCGCACACTGGCGCGGGAATCCGTCCTTCCGGGCTTCGATGAGGGGAAATACGGATTGCCACACCGGTGACGTCGGTCACCGGTTCGCAATGACGTGCAAGCGGTTAGACTATACTTTGTCCGGGGCGGCTGTGCCGCCCCGGCGTTCTTTATTGTGCCAGACACACGGCGGTTTTCGCCGCGAGAGCCGCGTTGTTCAGCACCAGCTTGATGTTCGACTCGAGACTGTCGCCGCCGGTCAGCTCCACGATCTTCGCCAGCAGGAAGGGCGTGGTCTCCTTGCCGTGGATGCCCTGCGCCGCGGCGTCTTGGAGCGCGTTCTCGATGGCCCTGTCGATGACGGCCTTGGGCATGGCGTACTCCTCGGGGATGGGGTTCGTGACCAGCATGCCGCCCTTGTAGTCCATGGCGCGCTGCGCCTTGAAGATCGCCGCGAGTTCCTCGGGGCTGTCCACGCGGTAGTCCACAGAGAAGCCGGACTTGCGCGTATAGAAGGCGGGCAGCTCCTCCGTGCCGTAGCCGAGCACGGGCACGCCCTTGGTCTCGAGATACTCGAGCGTCAGCCCCAGGTCGAGGATGGACTTGGCGCCCGCGCAGACGACCATTACCGGGGTCTGGGCCAGCTCCTCGAGGTCGGCGGAGATGTCCATGGTGGTCTCCGCGCCGCGGTGCACGCCGCCGATGCCGCCGGTGGCGAAGATGCGGATGCCCGCCATGTGGGCGATGATCATGGTCGTGGCGACCGTGGTCGCGCCGTCCGCGCCGCGGGCCACCAGCGCGGGCAGATCCCGGCGACTCGCCTTCGCGACGCCCCGCCCGGCCTTGCCGAGATACTCGATCTCCTCGCGGCTCAGCCCGGCCTTGAGCCTGCCGCCGATGACCGCGATCGTCGCGGGCACGGCCCCGTTGTCCCGGATGCATTGCTCGACCAGCAGGGCGGTCTCCACGTTTTTCGGATAGGGCATGCCGTGCGAGATGATGGTGCTCTCCAGCGCGACGACGGGCCTGCCCGCGTCCAATGCGGCGCGCACCTCCGGCGCGACGTCCAGAACCTTGTTCATAGCTTTCCTCCTGATATTCTCTCTATTCCTGTTCTTCCATGCCCGCGAGCAGCGCCTCGACGCTCATGCGGGGACTGACGGTCTCGGTATCCGCCATGGCGACGCCCGCCGCGGCGCGCCCGGCCCTCGCGCTGTCTTTGAGGCCGAGGCCCCGCAGATGGGCCCAGACCAGCGCCGCCAGAAAAGCGTCGCCGCAGCCGGTGGTGTTGACGTGCGTCCCCTTCGCGGCGGGGAGCCGGAGGCGCGCACTCCCCTCCGCGGCCAGCAGCCCGTCCGCGCCGAGGGTGATGAAGACGCGCCGGAGCCCGGTATCCAGCAGGGCGTCGGCCGCGCGGTGCAGGCTATGCTCGTCATGGATCCTGACGCCGGACAGCAGCTCCGCCTCCAGCCGATTCGGCTTGAACGTGTGCAGCTTCCCCAGCACGGCGCGCAGGCGCTCGGCTTTCGCGGCGGAGACCGGGTCGGCGAAGAGGGGGGCTTCGATGTGATCGCAGAGCCATTCGATGGTCCCGGCCGGGAGATTGGCGTCGAGCACCACGGCCTGCGCGTCCAGCAGCCAGTCGAGCCGCTTTTCCAGCGCCGCCGGGGTGAGGCGCGCGTAGATGTCCATGTCCGACACGGCCAGGGCCATGTCGCCCTCCGGGCCCGCGATGTAGAGATAGGCGGAGGTCGAGGCCCCGGGCACGATCAGCGAGCCCTTGAGGTCGATGCCGAGCAGGGCGCAGGAGCCCTCGATCCGGCTGGCCCAGAGGTCCTCGCCCAGGGCGGTGAGCAGGCGCACGTCCACGCCCAGCAGGCTCAGGTTGTGGGCGATATTCCGCCCCACGCCGCCGAGACTGACGCGCACGGCGCCGGGGTTGGAGTCGCCCGCGGTAAGCCTCGCGCGCGAGACGCCGCCGATGTCGATGTTCACGCCGCCGACCACCGCCGCGCGGCCTCTGCCTTCGCCCGCGTCCATACGCTCCCTCCCGTCCTCGTGATAGCCGGGTACAGTATAGCAGGTTTTCAGCGTAAAGTAAACCGCCGGGCACAAATCGCCCGGCGGTCGGTATCATGTTTGAAGCACAAAATCCGTCAATTCCTCGGGGGTGTCAAACAGGAACGTTGCACCCGCGGCGCGTAGTTCGGATTCGCTGCGAAAGCCCCAGGTGACGGCGGCGCAGTCGATGCCCGCCGCCCTTGCGGTCTCGAGATCGACCTCGGTATCGCCGACGTAGAGACAGCGCGAAAGGGACACGCCCATCTCTTCCGCCGCGGCCTCGAGCATGTCGGGCCAGGGCTTGCGCCGCACGCCCGGCCTCTCGCCCACGGCGAGCTTCAGCCACGAGGCGAAGAAGCGCCGCACGCCCGGCTGCACGGCGGCGTCCGGCTTGTTGGAGATCACGGCGAGCTTCAGCCCCGCCGCGTGCATGCGCGAGAGCATCTCCGGCACGCCCGGGAAGGGCTGTGTGCGGTCGTTGGCGTGGGCGGCGTAGTAGGCGACGTATTCGTTGTACAGCGCCTCCAGCGTCTTGTCGTCGGTCCCGGCAGGGGCGGCCCGCTGCAGCAGCACGCGCGCGCCGCTGCCCGCGAAGGAGCGGTACGCGGCCTCCCCGTGCGCGGGCAGACCTTTAAGGCGCAGCGCGCGGTTGGCGGCTTCGGCTATGTCCGCGATCGAATCCGCCACGGTGCCGTCATAGTCAAAGAGCACGGCCTCGTATTTCATGGGCTTCCCCCCATAATTATAAGATGAGCGCCGTCTTTCGGGACGGCGCTCTCGCTGCGGGCTGCGAGCTTACAGATTCTCCTCGAGGAAGGCGAGCAGGCCGGCGCAGGCCTCTTCCTCATTGGCGCCCTCGCAGGCGACGGTGACCTCGGTGCCCTGCTTGATGCCGAGCGCCATCAGCTTCATGAGCTGGGCGAGGTTGACGGTCTTGCCGTTGGCGGTCAGGGTGACGGTCGTGTCGGCATAGCCCTTGGCCTTCTTGCACAGCAGGCCGGCGGGACGGGCATGGATGCCGAGCGGGTCCTTGATCGTGTAGGTAAACTGCTTCATGTTGTACACCTCGTATCAAAATTTTTTGGAGTTTCAGTCTTTTGCGGCGGCGATCTCGGGGAAGTCCGCCTTGCGCACCTGGACGACGGACATGCCGATCGCCCGCAGCTGGGCGAGCACCTGGGGATTGGCGCGCTCGTCCGTGATGACGCAGCCGCTCTTCTCCAGGGAGAAGCTGGCGTAGGTGCCGGTCTTGCCGATCTTGGTGTAGTCGGCCAGGATATAGTAGCGGGCGGCGTGGGAGATCATGGTGTCGTTGATCCCCAGCTCCGTGGGGATGCCGCAGAGGATCTCCCCGCCGGGGGAGATGCCGCTGCAGCCGAGGAAAGCCTGGTCCGCCTGCTCCATCAGGAGATTGCGCAGCGTGCAGTCGCCGGTCATGATGTGATTCTGCCCGCGCAGACTCCCGCCCGAGAGGGTGATCTCCACCCCGGGGGGATATTTCTGCTCGACGGCGGCGCCGTTGTTGGAGAAGACGTGCACCGTCTTGTCCCCGACGTAGTCCAGAAGACCCAGCGCCGTGCGGCTGCCGTTGATGAAGATGCGGTCGCCGGAGTTAACCAGGGTCGCGGCGTACCGGGCGATCAGACGGCGGTAGAGCGCCACCTCGTCCTTCTCGGACGCCGCGGCGGGGCGGATGTCCGCCGTCGCGCCGCCGTGGGTGCGGCTGATCTGGCCGCGGTCCTCCAGCATCTGCAGGTCCCGCCGGACGGTCATCGAGGAGATGCCGAAGCTGGCGGCTAACTCCTCCACGCTGGCCTGGCGGTGCTCGCGGATGTAGGAGAGCATCTCGGCGTGGCGCAGATCGACGGATTGACGGTCTCGTTTCATGGATGATCGGCCTCCTTGAGGTCTGGGGTCAGAGGGTTTTCAGCAGCTCCGGCAGCTCTGTCAGCGAGCGGATGACGGGCACGCCCTCCGCCTCGCCGCCGTCGGGACGAAACCACACGGGCAGCATCCCGGCGTTTTGCGCGCCGAGCACGTCGGTCTTCCAGCCGTCGCCCACACAGACGCATTCCGCCGCCGCGCACCCGAGCTTTTCGGCGCAGCGCAGGAAGACGCGCGCGTCGGGCTTTTCGGCGCCGAGCTCCTCGCTCGTGACCAGCGCGTCCACCCAGGGCCAGAGGCCCAGGCGCTCGAGCTTGTCAAACTGGCGGTCCGCGGTCATGTTCGTCGCGACGCCGAGGCGACAGCCCGCCTGCCGCAGGGCCTCCAGCCCCTCCTTGGTCCCGGGGAAGAGCCGGAGACGGCCGAGAAAGTTCGACCAGTAGCACGCCGCCATCAGGGGGGCGTGCCAGAGAGGCTGGCCCAGCGCCTCCAGCAGGAGCTGATAGCGGATCAGCCGGTTGTGGACGACGGGGCCGTCGCCCGCATGGGCGCGCAGCGTGCGGTCCGCCTGCGCGTGCAGCGCTTCAAAGCGCTCCGGCGCGAGGGAGAGCTGTTCGCCCGCGTAGTCCGTCAGCGCGAGCCAGGCGGCGGCGTGGGCCTCGTCATAGCTGTAGAGCGTATTGTCCAGATCAAAGAGAACGGCCCGGAGCATGGAAGGGTCCCTTTCGGAATCAGTCGAGCAGACCCGCGTCCTTCATGGCCTGCTCCATCTCGGGAGCGGACATGATGTTCTTCAGGCCGATGACGGTGGTGCCCTTCTTGGCGGCGTCGTCAAACATCTTGGCGAAGTTGCGGGCGCAGAGGACGATGTCGTAGCCGGGGGCGGCGGACTTGCCCTCGGACAGGGAGCAGTGGTGCAGGGAGCCGGGCTTGACGCCGTACTTGGTCAGGACCTTCTGGAGGGTCATCTTCATCATCAGGGAGGAGCCGGCGCCGTTGGCGCAGCAGACCATGAATTTCTTGTTGTCGAGCTTAGACATCTTGCGTTCCTTTCCTTACAATAAGATCGTATTACCCGAAAACGGGCTTTTCCGGAGGGACGGCGGGGCCGTCCCTCCGGGCGTGTATGAGGGGGATCAGGCTTCCTCGGCCGCGGGAGCGTTCTTCTCGGCCATGTACTCCTTGTAGGCCTCGTAATCCTCGGTGATGAGGAAGTAGGCCTTGGGGTCCTTGCGGTATTCGAGCTGCGGCAGGGCCAGCAGCAGGGCCGCGACGATGACGACGCCGAAGTAGCCGAGGAACTTCATGATGACGGTGAACAGAGGCCACACGGTCGCCCAGTCGAACATGCCGAGGTAGCCGCCGTACTGGGCCATGCCGACCCAGCCGGCGATAAACGCGGAGCCGAAGACCTGGATGAGACCGGAGCAGAAGGGGATGGCCAGGCAGGCCTTGAGACCGCCCTTCTCGTTGGCGACGAGGCCGATGGTGGCGTTGTCGAAGAAGACGGGCACGAAGCCGCAGATGATGAGGGTGGGGCTCTTGAAGACGATCAGCAGGACGATGGCGACCAGCTGGCCGACCAGACCGGCGAGGAAGCCGAAGGTGACGGCGTTGGCGTCGCCGAAGCCGTAGCAGACCGCGCAGTCGACGCCGGGGACGGAGGAGGGCAGGAGCTTGTCGGCAATGCCCTGGAAGGAGGCGGTCAGCTCCGTGACGAAGGTGCGCACGCCGAGCTGCAGGATGGCGAGGTAGACGGCGAAGTTCAGGCAGGTGTTGAGCACGTACATGAAGAAGCTGTCGCTCTCCTTGATGGAGCCGTGCTCGATGAAGTAGGGACGGCCGATGACGGTCATGATGGCGCCGAAGAAGACGGTCATCAGGATGGCGGTGCAGACCATGTTCTCATTGAAGATGGAGAAGAAGCCGGGCATCTCCATATCGCCGACCTTCTTGATCTCCTTCTGCTTCTTGCCGCCGTCGGTGCCGAAGAACTTGTCGGCCACGATGTAGCCCAGCCGGATGCCGAACATCTGCTGGTGGGCGATGGCGAAGCCCGCGCCGTCGGTCAGCTCCTGCATGGGCTTGACGGTCAGGTTGGAGCCGACGGCCCAGTAGGCGCCGAGGATGACGGACATGACCACGAGCATCAGCACGTCGTTGTTGAGCAGGGCGGGCAGGGCGAACATGATCAGCCAGTAGGCGGTCGCGGCCTGCTGCACCTGCACGTGGCCGGTGGTGAACAGGGTACGGCACTTGGTGATCTTGTTGAAGCGCACCAGCAGGATGTTGACGATGAAGGCGATCAGCAGCAGGGTCATGACCTGGGAGAAGCCCTTGCCGAAGACCTCCTCCACGCCCGCGGTCACGGCGTTCTGGCCGTAGTAGGGGTCGATGACGCAGGCGGTCAGGTTGAAGCGGTCCTTGAGGCCGGCCAGGATCGGACGGAAGTTCGAGACCAGGCCGCCGGAGCCGACGTTCAGGATCAGCATGCCGATGATGGCCTTGAGGGTGCCGCCCAGAATGTCGTACCACTTTTTCTTCATCAGCGCGTAGCCGATGAGGGTGATGAAGCCGATCATGTACGGGGCCTGGCGCAGGATGTAGGTCGCAAAGAAGTTCCAGATAGAACTAAGAAATCCCATGAGTTAATCCTCTCTTAAATAGTATTTTGGGGTTCTCTCGCTGCTCAGTCTGCCAGGATGTCCTCGGGCGGGAAGTCCTTCTCCGCCTGCAGGATGTCCTCGGGCGTCTCGGCCGCCATCAGGGCGTCGAGCAGCTCCTCGTTGCAGAAGACGTTCATCAGCTGGTTGATGTTGTCAAGGTGCTCGTCCGGATTGGCGGCCGCCAGCGTGAAGAAGAGGCGGGCGATCTTGTCCTCGCCGTCCTCGTCCTTGCCGAAGTCCACGTCCTCCTTGACGCGCAGGAAGCCGACGGCCGTCTTGTAGGCGCCCACGGCCCCTTCCTGCGAGTGGGGCATGGCCACAAAATGCTCGAATACGACGTAGGGGCCGTACTTCGTGATGCAGTCGACGATCTGCTTGTAGTAATCCTCGCTGACATAGCCGGTCTCGACCAGGGACTCGGTGCTCAGGCGCACGGCCTCCTGCCAGGAATCGACCCTGTCGACGAACTTGTAATGACCGCGTCTGACGATCTTCTGCAGAATGCTCTCTTCCATGCGCGGCCTCCCTTACAGACAGGAGCGGAACGGGATGTTCTGCTCGTGCTCGAAGCAGTCGTCGAAGCCGCGGGGATGATGGTAATACATCTTGTCCTTGTCGCGCGGATAGACGTACTTGCCGCCGACCTGCCAGAAGAAGGGGTGGAACTTGTACTCGTTGCGGGGCTTCTTGAAATCGTAGAGCAGGCGGATCTCCTCCTGGTCGGCCTGGAAGTTGGTCCAGACGTCCCAATGGATGGGGATGACGACCTTGCACTGCAGGTTCTCGGCCATGCGGAGGATGTCGATGGAGCTCATCTTGTCCTGCATGCCGATGGGGTTCTCGCCGAAGGAGCCGAAGGCCACGTCGATGTCGTGATCCTTGCCGTGCTTGGCGAAGTAGATGGAGAAGTGCGAGTCGCCGGAGTGATAGATGTTGCCGCCGGGGGTCTTGACCAGATAGTTGACGGCCTTCTCGTCCATGTCGGTCGGGCAGACGCCGGTCAGATCCTCGCGGTCGGGGCCGGTGGAGTCGGTGGTGACGATGCAGGTGCGGTCAAAGCTGTCGAGACAGACGATCTCGACGTCCTTGATCCTGATGACGTCGCCGGGCTTGACGACGGTGCAGCGCTCCGCCGGTACGCCCCACTTGACCCAGAGGTCGACGCTTCTCTGCGGGCCGATGAAGGGGACGGGGATGACGTTGCCCTGGTCGTCGGTGGTGGTCATGTTGCTGTGCAGCACATGGGCCGCCCACTCGGCGGACATGTGGTCCTGGTGGTAGTGGGTGGCGAGCACCGCGTCTACCTGCTTGAAGGCGAAGGGGTCGATCACAAAGGGAACGTTGCGGAGATTGGGCTGCATCTTGCGGCCGCCGCACATGTTGGCCATCTGGTGGCCGACCTTCATCTTGCCGTCGCCGTGGGTGCGCTTGCCGTTGCCGCACCAGAGGTCGATGGTGAGATTCGCGCCGCCGGGAGTCTTGAACCAGATGCCGGTGCAGCCGAGCCACCACATGGCGACGTTGCCGGGCTGGACGACCTCGTTCTCGATTTCCTCGACCAGCCAGGTGCCCCACTCGGGGAAGGTGGATTCGATCCACTTTTCGCGGGTCATCTCAGAGATCTTGCTCAATACACATCCTCCTTTTTCCATCCGAAATGTTCCAATTTCAGTCTTGCGCATTTTAATTATACGTGGCGGGCGGCGCTTTTTCAATCATAATTTTATGTTCATATTGTAATTATATGTTCGTTTCACAAAAGCAGCGCGCGCCTTTGTGCAAGTGTTCGGGAAGCTTTTCGGAGCAATGGGGGCGCTTTCCTGTTCCCGGCATGGTTATTGTGCACTTTTTTGAGCAGCTGAGGGAAAAGAACAAAGACAGGCATTGGCAAAAACGCCGAATTTCCAGAAAAACATTTTTTTCGGAAACGGGCCTTTTCCTGTTGCAAACAGGACGCTTTTCCGCTATAATCGAACAAAAGAGCAAACATCTTTATGTTCCCCGTGGCGCAAAAATCAAACAAATATTTGAAGGGACTTTGCCATGAAACGCTACGCAGTCGGCCTGTATGAGAAGGCCATGCCGCCGGGGATGAGCTGGCGGGAAAAGCTGTGCTTCGCCAAAGAAGCCGGCTACGATTTCGTGGAGATCAGCATCGACGAGAAGGAGGAAAAGCTCGCAAGGCTTGACTGGAGCCGGGAGGAACGGCTCGAGCTCGTCGGGCTCATGTCGGAGATCGGCCTGCCGATCCGCAGCATGTGCCTGTCCGGACACCGCAAGTTCCCGCTCGGCGCCCCCGACCCCGCGGTGCGCGCGCGGGGCATGGAGATCATGGAGAAGGCCATCCTGCTGGCCGACGATCTGGGCATCCGCATCATCCAGCTCGCGGGCTACGACGTGTACTATGAGCAGGGCACGGCCGAGACAAGGGCGCTGTTTCTCGAGAACCTGAAAAAGGCGGCGGAGATGGCTGCGGTGTACGGCATCGTGCTCGGCTTCGAGACCATGGAGACGGACTTCATGAACACGGTCTGGAAGTCCATGTACTATGTCGACGCGGTGGGCAGCCCCTGGCTCGGCGTCTACCCCGATCTCGGCAACCTCACCAACGCCGCGCTCTCGTCCGGCGGCAGCGTGACGGGCGACCTCTACGCCGGACGCGGACACATCTTCGCCCTGCACCTGAAGGAGACGGTACCCGGCGTGTTCCGCGAGGTGCCCTTCCTCACCGGACACGTGGACTTCGAGACCGGCATCGCCATGGCCTGGCGGCTCGGCATCCGCCGCTTCGTCACGGAGATGTGGTACGTCGGCAACGACGACACCTGGGCGGACGACGTCCGCTTCGCCTGCCGCAGCATGCGGGAGATACTCGACAAACAGTGTGGAGAGTGAAGCGTGGAGAGTGAAGGGAAGGTGTCCGCGGAGCGGACGATTATAATTGCGCCGAAGACGCACCATAACTCCACTCTCCACTCTCAACACTCCGCTCTCAAAAAACTTGCCGCATACGCGGCGGAAAGGAAAACGCTTTGAAGGTCGAAAAAAAGATCCTGGGCAAGCTGCCCAAGTGCTACGCCACCGCGCCGCTCAGATACAAGGGCAGGAACTGCTTCCTCATCTGCGCCGAGAAGGAGGGCAACTGCTTTATCTTTGACGAGGACGGCGAGCTGCTCGAGAGCGTATGGGAGGGCGAGTGCGGCGTCATGACCCTGCTGCAGGTCCCCGGCTCGGACGGGGAGTTTCTGTCCACCTACAAGTTCTACGGCCCCAACAACGCCGGCGAGGCGTCCATCGTGATCAACACCCCCGGCGAAAAGGGCTGGGAGCGCCGCACCCTGGTCAAGGCGCGCTATGTCCACCGCTTCGGCATCCTCGAGCGCGGCGGCGTGAACTACCTGATCGTCTGCTGCCTCAAGTCCGGCCACGAGTACAAGGAGGACTGGCGCTTCCCCGGCGCGGTCTACGGCGCGGCGCTGCCGAAGGACCTGTCCGCGTACAACGACGATCATCAGCTCGAGCTGAAGCTCATTCAGGGCGGACTGCTCCGGAACCACGGCTTCTCGCTGACGAAGTGGGGCGGACACGACGCCGCCGTCATCGGCGCGGAAGAGGGGACCTTCCTCTTTGAGCCGCCCATGCTCCCGGGTGCGGAGTGGACCGTCACGCAGCTGCTGGACATCCCCACCAGCGACGCCGTGCTGCTCGACTTCGACGGCGACGGGCAGAAGGAGCTCGGGGTGCTCTCCGACTTCCACGGCAATTCCCTGACGATCTACCACCTCAACAAGTTCGGCAACTACGTCCCGCAGTGGAAGTTCCCCGCGCCCGAGAAGGACACGGAGTTCCTGCACGCCACCTGGGCCGACACGATCCTCGGCAGACCCACCTGGGTCGTCGGCTGGCGCAAGGGCACGCGCGACACCGTCGCCATCCGCTGGGACGCGGAGGCCGGGACCTATACTTACGAGTATCTCGACCGCAGCACCGGCTGCGCCAACGCCATGCACTTTATCAACGCGAAAGGTCAGGACGTCGTGATCGGCACCAACCGCGAGATCGACGAGATGGCCATGTACGTCATTACAGAATAAGGAGGAGAAGCGATGCTCGAAGAACTCAAGAAAAAAGTCTATGAGGCCAACATGGAGCTGCCGCGCCGCGGCCTCGTCACCTACACCTGGGGCAATGTCAGCGGCATCGACCGCGAGAAGGGCCTGTTCGTCATCAAGCCCTCCGGCGTGGAGTACGACGAGCTCAGGCCCGAGGATCTTGTGGTGATGGATCTCAAGGGCAATCAGGTCGAGGGCGAGCTGAACCCCTCCTCCGACACGAAGACCCATCTGGTGCTCTACAACGCCTTCCCGCAGATCGGCGGCATCGTCCACACCCACAGCCCCTACGCCGTCGGCTGGGCCCAGGCCGGGGAGGATATCCCCTGCTTCGGCACCACCCACGCCGACTATTTCTACGGCCCCGTCCCCTGCGCGCGCCATCTGACGCAGGAGGAGCTGGACGAGGACTATGAGCTCAACACCGGCAAGATCATCGTCGAGACCTTCACCGAGCGCGGCATCGACCCCGTGGCCGTGCCCGCCGTCATCTGCTTCAGCCACGGCCCCTTCACCTGGGGCAAGGACGCCGCGCAGGCCGTCTACCACGCGGTCGTGCTGGAGGAGGTCGCGAAGATGGGCATCTACACCCGCCAGGTCAGGGGCGACGCCGCCCCCGCGCCCCAGCGCATCCTGGACAAGCACTATCTGCGCAAGCACGGCCCCGGCGCCTACTACGGCCAGAAGAAGTAAGCGATGGCTGACAAGGAAAAGGCCCTCTACTCGGCGAGCTTCGTGTACACCGACGCGATCCTCAGGGACTTCGAGGCGCTGTATCTGGAGAAGAAAAAGCTCTCGCCGACGGCCCGCGTCGTACTGGGCGTGCTCGGCGGCGCCGGTGCGCTCTTCTTCGGCTGGATGCTGTACCGGGACGGCCTGCAGTTCACGCGCGTGGCCTATCTGCTGGTCTGCTCGGTGCTGCTGGTGCTGGCCTTCTACCGCGGCAGGGGGCGCCCGGACGACTCGGTCGAGAGGTATCGAAAGGCCTATCTCAACAAGCGCGCGAGCTTCAAATTCGACTCCGAGGCCGTGGAGATGAAGCTCGAGGGGCAGAAGAGCTACGCCCGCAGCAAGTACAGGGAGGTCTACGGCCTGTTCGACACGGCCGCCTGCTTCTACCTCACCATCAAGGGCCGGGCGTATTACATCCTGCCCAAGGCCGCCTTCTCCGAGGAGGACCGGGAGGGGCTGAAAAAGTTCCTGCAGAAAAAATGCGCGAAAAAATTCCAGCATTTTGATTTATCCGAAACGAAAGGGGAAACCGCATGACAGCCAACGAGAAAAAAGAACTGGGGATGCTGGCCTGCAAGGTCCGCATGGGCGTCGTCACCGCGACGCATGCGGCCAAGTCCGGGCATCCGGGCGGCAGTCTCTCCGCCGCCGAGCTGTTTACCTATCTGTATTTCAAAGAGATGAAGGTCGACCCCGCCAACCCCGCCTGGGCCGACCGCGACCGCTTCGTGCTCTCCAAGGGCCACACCGCGCCCGGCCTCTACGCGGCGCTGGCGCTGCGCGGCTTCTTCCCGGTCGGGGAGCTGGAGACCCTGCGCCACATCGGCAGCCGTCTCCAGGGTCACCCCAACATGAACGAGACCCCGGGCGTGGACATGTCCACCGGCTCGCTGGGGCAGGGCGTGTCCTGCGCGGCTGGCATGGCGCTCTCGGCAAAGTACATGAAGAAGGACCTGCGGGTCTACACCCTGCTGGGCGACGGCGAGATCGAGGAGGGCCAGGTCTGGGAGGCGCTGATGTTCGCGCATCACCACAAGCTTGACAATCTCTGCGTCATCGTCGACAACAACGGCCTGCAGATCGACGGCCGCATTGAGGACGTCATGAGTCCCTATCCCATCCCCGACAAGCTCAAGGCCTTCGGCCTGCACGTCGTGGAGATCGACGGCACCGACTTTGAGCAGATGGAGGCGGCCTTTGCCGAGGCGAAGGCGACCAAGGGCGTGCCCACGGCCATCGTGATGAAGACCACGAAGGGCAAGGGCGTCAGCTTCATGGAGGACAAGGCGGGCTGGCACGGCAAGGCCCCCAACGACGAGGAATACGCGCAGGCGATGAGCGAGCTGAACGCCGCGCTGGCAGAATGGGAGGCGAAGTAAGATGGCAGAACTGAAAAAGATCGCGACCCGCGACAGCTACGGCAACGCCTTGGCGGAGCTCGGCAAAGAGCATGAGGACGTCATCGTCTTCGACGCCGACCTCTCCGGGGCGACCAAGACCTCCGTGTTCAAGAAGGCCTTCCCCGACCGGCACTTCAACTGCGGCATTGCCGAGGGCAACATGCTGGCCGTGGCCGCGGGTGCCGCGGCGATGGGGCTCGTGCCCTTCGCGTCCACCTTCGCGATGTTCGCCGCCGGGCGCGCCTTCGAGCAGGTGCGCAACTCCATCGGCTACCCGCATCTGAACGTCAAGATCGGCGCGACCCACGGCGGCATCTCCGTCGGTGAGGACGGCGCGTCCCACCAGTGCTGCGAGGATTTCGCGACCATGCGCTCCATCCCCGGCATGGTGGTGCTCTGCCCCTCCGACGACGTGGAGGCCAAGGCCGCCGTCAAGGCCGCCTACGAGCACAAGGGCCCCGTGTACATGCGCTTCGGCCGTCTGGCCGTCCCCGTGTTCCACGAGGAGGGCATGAAGTTCGAGATCGGCAGGGGCGAGCTGCTGCGCGACGGCAGGGACGTCGCGATCATCGCGACCGGCCTGATGAGCTATGAGGCCCTCAAAGCCGCCGAGGCGCTGGCCGAAAAGGGCATCGATGCGCGCGTTGTAAACCTCTGCACCATCAAGCCGCTCGACGAGGAGCTGGTGGTCAGGGCCGCCGCGGACTGCGGGAAGGTCATCACCTGCGAGGAGCACTCCGTCATCGGCGGTCTGGGCGAGGCCGTCTGCGCCCTGCTCGGCGAGAAGTGCCCGGTCCCGGTGCGCCGCATCGGCGTCAACGACGAGTTCGGCCACTCCGGCCCCGCGGGCAAGCTGCTCGAGCAGTTCGGGCTCAGCGCCGCGCACATCGTCGAGGTCGCGGAGGATTTCTGCAGGTAAGCCAATACGACAAAAAATGCTTCGATTTCAGATGAAATCGAAGCATTTTTTTGTCGTGGGAATGTTTTACCCGATGTGCCAGATCTCTTTCGCGTACTGCTCGATGGCGCGGTCGGCGGCGAAGAAGCCGCTCTCGGCGGTGTTCATGACCGCAAGCCTGCCGCGCTCGGAGGGGTCGGCGATGCGCTTGTACAGGCGCTGCTGGCAGTCGGCGTAGGGGCGGAAGTCCGCCGTGACCATGTAGGGGTCGCCGCCGAAGAGCAGGTTGGAGATGAGATCCGAATAGCTCTTGCCGTCGGCGAAGCCGTTCATGGCGCGCATGCAGACGCTGTACAGCTCGCGGTCGGCCTGGGCCATGCCGTTGGGGTCGTAGCCGTGGGCGCGCCAGTGGGCGATCTCGTCGGTGTGCAGGCCGAAGAGGAACATGTTCTCGTCGCCGAGGCGCTCGTACATCTCGACGTTCGCGCCGTCGAGCGTGCCGATGGTCACCGCGCCGTTCATCATAAGCTTCATGCAGCCGGTGCCGGAGGCCTCCTTGCCGGCGGTGGAGATCTGCTCGGACACGTCGGCCGCGGGGACGATGGCCTCGGCGGCGGTGACGCGGTAGTTCTCCACGAAGTAGACCTGCAGCCTGTCCTTGCAGACGGGGTCGTTGTTGACGTCGGCGGCGAGGGAGAGCAGCAGCTCGATGATGCGCTTGGCGGCCTTGTAGCCCGCGGCGGCCTTCGCGCCGAAGACGTAGGTGCGCGGCACGAAGTCCATGTTCGGATTGTCGTGCAGGCGCATCTGCAGGGAGATGATGTTCAAAGCACACAGGAGCTGGCGCTTGTACTCGTGCAGACGCTTGATCTGCACGTCCATGAGCGCGTCGGTGTTGAGCGTGAAGTTGTCGTTGCGCTTGGCAAACGCCGCGAAGCGCAGCTTGTTGGCATGCTTGATCTCGTTCATGCGCGCGCGGACGGTCTCGTCGTCGGCGAAGGCGGCGAGCTTTTTGAGCTCTTCCGGCTTCGTCAGATAGTCGTCGCCGCCGAGAAGCTCCGTCACGAGAGAGTGCAGGCCGGGGTTGATCTGCGCCAGCCAGCGGCGGTGGTCGATGCCGTTGGTGACGTGGGTGAAGCGCTCGGGCCGGACGCTGTAGACGTCGTGGAAGAGGTCGTTCCGGAGGATCTCGCCGTGGAGGCGGGACACGCCGTTGATCATGTAGCAGGAGGCGAGGCAGAGGTTCGCCATATGCACCTGGCCGTCACGGATAATGAGGTTGCGGCCGAGCCTGTCGCTCGCGCCGAACTTCACCGCGAGGAAGTCGCACCAGCGGCGGTTGATCTCGCACAGGATCTCCCACAGGCGGGGGAGAAGCTGCTGGAACAGCTCCTGCGGCCACTTCTCGAGCGCCTCGCTCATGACGGTGTGGTTGGTGTAGGCTACGCTGTTCTTCACGAGCTCCCAGGCGTCGTCCCAGCCGAGACCGTGCTCGTCCATGAAGATGCGCATCAGCTCCGGGATGATCATGGCGGGGTGGGTGTCGTTGATCTGGATGACGTGGTGGCGGGAGAAGGAGCGGATGTCTCCCCAGCGGCGGATGTGCTTGCGCACGATGTCCTGCGCGGAGGCCGAGACGAAGAAGTACTGCTGCTTGAGGCGCAGGTTCTTGCCCTGGATGTGGTCGTCCGCCGGGTAGAGGACCTTGGTGATGACCTCCACCATGGTGCGCTGCTCCAGACTCTTGACATAGGCGCCCGCGGAGAAGAGGTACATGTCAAGGGAGTCGGGGCTCTTGGCGTCCCAGAGGCGCAGGGTGTTGATCTGATTGCCGCCGTAGCCCGCGATCAGCATGTCGCGCGGCAGAGCGGTGACCGCGGTGTAGCCGGTATGCTCGGCGTGGTAGTGGCCGTAGTTGTCCCAGTGCGGGGAGATCTGGCCGCCGAAGCGGACCTCGACCTCGTCCTCGTAGCGGGGGATGAGCCAGCTCTCGGCGGAGCTGCGCCAGTTGTCGGCGACCTCGGTCTGTCTGCCGTCGACGAGCTTCTGCTTGAAGATGCCCAGCTCGTAGCAGATGGAGTAGCCGGTGGCGGGGATGTTTTCGGTGGCCATGGAGTCCATGTAGCACGCGGCGAGACGGCCGAGACCGCCGTTGCCGAGACCGGCGTCAGGCTCCTCTTCAAAAATGTCCGCGGCGGAGCGGCCCATATCCTCGAGCGCGCCGACGACGGCCTCGGAGATGCCGAGGTTGAAGGCGTTCTTCATCAGGCTGCGCCCCATGAGAAACTCCATGGACATGTAGTGGACTTCTTTATCACCCTGACGGGTGCTGCTGACGGCCAGATAGCGGCTCATCAGCTCACGGATGACGATGGCGGTCGCCTGGAAGATCTGGGCGTCGGTAGCCTCGACGCCGGAGACGCTGAACTGCGCACAGAGCTTATCCTCGATGGCGCTGCGAACTTCTTCGCGGGAAATCTGATTGATCATAAAATACCTGCCTTGTTAGGAAGAATAGGGGAAAAAAATATAAACACCGGTGAGTCGGGCATCCGTCCGACACACCGATGAAAATGGCCAGCGGAAAAGTTGGGTTTCTGAGAAGCGGGGGAGCTCGAGGGGTAACGAAGTGTCGCTGCGGGAGTGAATGACGTGCCGGGGGCACGTCAGAGCCGCAGTGAGACCGAGCCGCAGCGAGAACAGGCCCGCCTCGAATCAGATAAACCGCCGTCTGAAACCCCTGCAAGCAGGGGTTTCAGATTTCAGCATTTTGCTTTGGCAAAATGCTCGGCGGCATATCCGGCGCACCGAACCTTTATGACGAAAGCGGGATCAGAGCGCGCTGCCCTTGGGAACGACGAGCGGCAGCTTTTCGTTGCCGGTCAAGACCGTGCCGGGAGAGAAGCTGACGTCCTTGTCGACGATGCAGTAGTCCAGCTTCGAGTCGGCGCCGACGACGCAGTCGCTCATCACGATGCAGTTTTTCAGCTTCGCGCCCTTGCCGATGCGCGCGCCGGAGAAGACGACGCAGTTTTCCAGGCTGCCCTCGACGATGCAGTTGTCGGCCACGAGGCAGTTGCGGGAGTAGGCCCCCTCGGCGTAGTAGGTGCTGACCTCCTCGCGGACCTTGGTGAAGACCGGCTGGTCGGCGGGGAAGAGCTCGTGCCGGATGGCGGGGTCGACCATGTCCATGTTGGCCTTGAAGTAGCTGTCCACGCTGCGCACGAGCACGGAGTAGCCGGTGTGGACGTAGCAGTCCATCCTGCCGCCCTGCTGCAGGAAGCGCGGCAGCGCCTCGCGGTGGAAGAGGTGGATGCTCTCCTTGCGGCAGTCCTCGATCATGTTCAGGAGCGTGTCGCGGTTGATGATATAGCCCTCCATGGAGACCGGGCCGGCCTTGGGGTCGGCGGTGTCGACGAGGATCTTCTTGAGCAGGCCGTCCTCGCCCTTGACGTAGGTCATGCGGAAGCCGTCGCCGCTGCGGTCGGTGCAGAGCGCGGTGATCTCAGCCCCGGAGCGGCGGTGCTGCTCCATGGGTTTGGTCAGGTCGATATTGGCGACCATGTTGCCCAGCAGCAGGACGATGTACTTGGCGGGGATGTCCTGAATGTAGGAGCGCACGGCGATCAGGGCTTCCATGGTGCCGGAGTAGTTGCCGCGGTGATACTCGGGCAGGCCGAAGGGGGGCAGCATGCGCAGGCCGCCGGTGCGGCGGGCCATGTCCCAGGCCTTGCCGCCGCCGAGGTGATCGAGCAGGGACTGGTAGTCGCGCTGCATGATGACGCCGACGTCATAGATGCCCGCGTTGCGCATGGAGGAGAGGGAGAAGTCGATCAGGCGGTAGCGGCCGCAGAAGGGGAGGGAGGCCGCGGTGCGCACGTTGACGAGCTCCCGGAGATTGGGGTTGGTGAAGTAGGCGAAAATCAGGCCATGGAAATCGTTCATGTCTCAAACCTCCTCGCTCTTGCTGATCATGGCGCCCGCCGGGACGCTGGCGCCGGGGCGGACCTCAACGTCCGGACCGATGGTGGCGACGCCCCAGGCCTCGCTCCCGTCGGGGGCGTTGCCCACGTGCGCGCCGGCGCGGACCACCGTGTTCTCGCCGATGATGGCATACTCGACGGTGGCCCCGGCCTCGACCACGGCGCCGTTCATCAGCACGCTGTACAAGACGCGCGCGCCGACGTCGATGCGGACGGAGGGGGAGAGGACGGAGTTGGCCACATGCCCGTCGATCTCGCAGCCCTCGGTGACGATGGAGTGGGAGATCTCGGCGTGGGGACCGGTCTGGTGCGGGGGGCAGATGGGGGACCTGGCGCTGATGGGCCAGTCGGGATCGTAGAGGTTGATCAGATCCGGAGAGAGCATGTCCATGTTGGCGTCCCAGAGACTGGTGATGGTGCCGACGTCTCTCCAGTAGCCCTGGAAGTGGTAGGGCCAGATCTTCTCGCCGTCGGCGATCATGGCGGGGATGATGTTGTGGCCGAAGTCGTGCTTGGAGTTGGGGTTGGCCTCGTCCGCGATCAGGTAGTGCCGGAGCTTGGGCCAGTTGAAGATGTAGATGCCCATGGACGCCAGATCGCTCTTCGGGTGCTTGGGCTTCTCCTCAAACTCGTTGATGTAGCCGTCTTCGCCCAGGTTCATCATGCCGAAGCGGCTGGCCTCCTCCAGCGAGACCTGCAGCACCGAGATGGTGCACGCGGCGTCATGCTCGAGATGGTCGCGCAGCATGTCGGCATAGTCCATCTTGTAAATATGGTCGCCGGAGAGGATGAGGACGTTCTCGGGATCGTAGTTCTCAATGAAAGCCAGGTTCTGGTAGATGGCGTTGGCCGTGCCGGAGAACCAGGAGCCCTTCTCGCCCGCGGACTGGTACGGGGGAAGAATGTAGACGCCGCCGTTGTTGACGTCCAGATCCCAGGGCTGGCCGCTGCCGATGTAGCTGTTGAGCTGCAGCGGGCGGTACTGGGTCAGCACGCCGACGGTGTCGATGCCGGAATTCGCGCAGTTGGAGAGGGGAAAGTCAATGATTCGATACTTGCCTCCGAAAGGCACGCTGGGTTTGGCGACGCTCTGGGTCAGAGCGTACAGGCGGGATCCCTGTCCGCCGGCCAGGAGCATGGCGATGCAGGTTTTCTTCATGGGCAGCCTCCTCTATTTAATTCAATTGTGAGACCGTGTTTCACAATTGAGGTACTCGCATTGATCGCACTCGGCTTGCGGGGGACGCCTCGTTCGGTCGATGCGAGGCCTCGCGTTGCTCGGCTCAGGGTGTTTTTGCCGCGGCAGAGCTGCGACAAAAACGGATTGAAATGCTTGGGCGCTGTGGTTCGGAGTTCGCTTATGCTTTGGAATTGAAGCGGTTCATGGCCCGCTCCGCGCCTTGCGTGATATAGCATTCGACGGCCTGCGCCGCGCGCTCCGCGGCGGCGGCCATCTCCTCGGCCTCCCTGTCGTGAAACACGCCGAGCACCCAGTCGGCCATGTCGTAATCCGGGTGCGGCGGCGCGCCGACGCCGATGCGGATGCGGGGAAAGGCGTCGCTGCCGAGGGCTTCGATGATGCTCTTGAGCCCGTTGTGCCCCCCGGCGGAGCCCTTGGGGCGCACGCGGAGCCTGCCGACGGGCAGACTCACCTCGTCCGAGACGACGAGCACGTGCTCCGGCGGGATCTTGTAGAAGCGGGCGGCGGCAGCGACGGCCTCGCCCGAGAGGTTCATGTAGGTCTGCGGCTTCATGACGAGCACGCGCTGATCCCCCAGCCGCAGCTCCCCCGTGAGGGCGTGAAAGCGCAGCCTGTCGACGCGGATGTCCCTGGCCTTTGCCAGCGCGTCCGCGGCCATAAAGCCCGCGTTGTGCCGGGTGCCCGCGTAGCGGGGGCCCGGGTTGCCGAGGAAGACGGCGAGCCAGGTATAGCCGCCGGTTGACTTGAAAAGCATGGACTCAGTCGAAAAGGTTGGAGATCGAGACCTCCTCGTAGATCCGGCGGATGGCCTCGGCAAAGACGCCGGCGGCGGTCAGATAGCAGATCTTGGAGCAGGCGGGGGCGTCCGAGGGATAGGGGATCGTGTCGAGCAGGAGCAGCTCCTTGATGCAGCTTTCCTCGATGCGGCCGATCGCAGGACCGGAGAGCACGCCGTGGGTCGCGCAGGCGTAGACCTCCTTCGCGCCGCCGAGCTCCTTGATGGCCCGGGCCGCGCCGCAGAGAGAGCCAGCGGTGTCCACGATGTCGTCGAGCAGGATGCAGGTCTTGCCCGAGACGTCGCCGATGATGTTCATGACCTCGGACTGGTTGGCGCGCTCGCGCCGCTTGTCGACGATGGCCATATTGGTGCCGAGCTTCATGGCGAAGGCGCGGGCGCGGGCCGTGCTGCCCACGTCGGGGGAGACGACCATCACGTCCTCGTTGCCCTTGCCAAACTTGCTGACATAGTGCTTGACAAACAGGTGCCCGCCCTGGAGGTTGTCCACGGGGATATCGAAGAAGCCCTGGATCTGGGCGGCGTGGAGATCCATGGTCAGGACCCTGTCGGCCCCGGCGGCGGTGATGAGGTTCGCCACGAGCTTGGCGGAGATGGGATCGCGGCTCTTGGCCTTGCGGTCCTGACGCGCGTAGCCGAAATAGGGGATCACGGCGGTGATGCGCCCGGCCGAAGCCCTGCGCATGGCGTCTATCATGATGAGCAGCTCCATCAGGTTGTCGTTGACGGGCTTGCAGGTGGGCTGGACGATGAACACATCCTTGCCGCGGACAGGCTCATAGACCGAGATGGAGCACTCCCCGTCCGCAAACTGCGAGACGCTGGCGCTGCCGACGCTGCGCTTGAGCTCGCTGCAGATACTGGCTGCGAGCGCGGGGTTGGCATTGCCGGTGAAGACAGCAATGTCCTTGCCGTGTGCAATCATATTCTCTATATCCTCCGTACGAATCAGGCTTGACCCCTCGGATCAGATTCTTTTTCAGCTTATTATAACACCCCTTGGGGAAAATGGGAAGGGCTTAATCCGTTTTTATCCATCTTCAAAAGCAAAGAAAAAAGCGATTTACAATAACAGAGTTTTTGTGTATAATATAAAAACTGACTTATGCATGCAGAGGTGTACTGTTCTTATGCTGGAATTTGACGAATATAAGGCGAAGCTGAGCGCGGTCAAGCCCTCGCTCGAGGTGCTGCGCGGCGCGCTCAATCTTGAGGCCGCCCAGAAGGAGATCGAGGAGCTGGAGGCCGCCAGCGAGCGCGAGGGCTTCTGGAACGATGTGGAGAACTCCCAGAAGGTCCAGAAGCGTCTGAAAAATCTCAAGGACAAGGTGGAAAACTTTGACCGGCTCTGCGCCGCCTGGGACGATATGAGCGCCCTGTGCGAGATGGCCATCGAGGAGAACGACGACTCCATGCTCGACGAGCTGAAGCAGGAGTACGAGGCCTTCAGCCAGAAGATCGAGTCCACGCGCCTGTCCACCCTGCTGACGGGCGAGTACGACGCGAACAACGCCATCCTCACCTTCCATGCCGGGGCCGGCGGCACCGAGGCGCAGGACTGGGCCTCGATGCTCTACCGCATGTACAACATGTGGGCCGACCGCCACGGCTACAAGGTCAAGGTGATGGATTATCTCGACGGCGACGACGCCGGGATCAAGAGCGCCACCATCATGATCGAGGGCGAGAACGCCTACGGCTTCCTCAAGAGCGAGCACGGCATCCACAGGCTCGTGCGCGTGTCCCCCTACGACGCGGCGGGACGGCGCCACACCTCCTTCGCCGCGGTGGAGGTCATGCCCGAGATCAGCAACGATACCGAGATCGAGCTCAGGGACGAGGATATCAAGATGGATGTGTTCCGCTCCTCCGGCGCGGGCGGTCAGAAGGTCAACAAGACCTCCTCCGCCGTGCGTCTGACCCATATCCCCACGGGCATCGTCGTGTCCAGCCAGGTCGAGCGCAGCCACTTCCAGAACCTCGAAAACTGCAAGAACATGCTGCGCGCGAGGCTCGCCGAGATCAAGGAGCGCGAGCATCTTGAGAAGATCAGCGACATCAAGGGCGTGCAGATGAAGATCGAATGGGGCAGCCAGATCCGCTCCTATGTGTTCATGCCCTACCAGCTCGTGAAGGACCACCGCACCGAGTATGAAAACGGCAATATCGACAGCGTCATGAACGGGGATCTCGACGGCTTCATCAACGCCTTCCTGTCTATGCGCGCCAAAAGCTGAAAGAACACGAACGGGCCGGGGACTGCGCCGCGGCCCGTTTTCCCTTATCGGCTGCTGGGACCGGGGTCGCAGTCGCCGTAGATCAGATCGTCAATATCCATGCTTTTTCCCTCCTGCATCATGACGTATATCGTTTCTTCGATTGATTTCGACATGCGATAATCATTATCCGTTCATTGTATGCGGGAAAGGGGCGGCGCAGCACGGAAAACTGTTTCCGCACTTTAAATAATTGCGCCGCGCGGACGATTTTGCTTGAATCGTCCGCAGGTATGCGTTATAATGCATCAGTCTGTTATAGCAGCAAGTAACTACGCAAAGGATGAGATGACAAGCCATGAGTGCATCGACCGAGAAGAAAAACCGTCAGGCCGCCCGCGAGGCCGGTACCGACAAGAAGACACTTGCGCTGGAAAAGGAAGCGAAGGAAAGGGCCAAAAGCAAGCGCCGCTGGACCGCCGGCACCGTCGCCGTCGTGGTGCTGATCGCGCTGGTGCTGCTGCTCAACTCCCCGCTCGTGTACAAGAGCACGGCCTATTCCGTCGGCGACAGGAAGTATTCCACCGCCGAGACCAGCTATTACTACGCCAATCAGTACTATACGTTTGCCAACAACTACGGCAGCTATGCGAGCATGTTCGGCCTGGACACCTCCACCGGCATCAAGGGGCTGGACAAGCAGGACTGCGCCTTTACCGAGGGGACCTGGAAGGATTACTTCATGGACGCCGCCAAGAACGCCATGCTCCAGAGCACGGCGCTGAACGACTACGCCAAGGCCAACGGCATCACGCTCGACGAGAGCGAGATCGCCGCGGTCGACGCCGCCTTCGAGGGGCTTGACGAGGCTGCGCTCGCCAACGGTTACGGCAGCGGCGACAAGATGCTGGCCGCCAACTACGGCACTGGCGTCACGAAGGCTCTGGTGCGCGGCGCCTATCTCGACAACGCCCTGGCTACCAAGGCGCTTCAGGCCGCCTCCGACGCCCTCAGCTTTACCGACGCGGAGCTTGAGGAGGCCTACGCCGCCTATGAGGGCAGCATGGATACCTTCACGTTCAGCTATGTGCAGGTAGAGGCCCACGATCACGACAACGCTGAGGCGGAGGCCACCGAGGAGGATCACGCCGAGGCAGAAAAGACCGCCGAGGCCATCCGGGCCGCCTATTCCGAAAGCGAGGGCGAGGACTTCGCCGCAAGGCTCTCCGAGGCCGCCGCGGCCCAGGGACTGAGCGCCGTGAAGACGAATCTCTCCGGCGGGAACCTGTACTTTGCCGCCGAATGGCTGAAGGACGCGTCCCGCAAGGCGGGCGACATCACCGTCGAGGAAAACGGCGACCACTTCTATGTTGTGGTCTTCCTCGACCGCAGCGACAACCACTACAAGACCGTCTCCGTGCGCCACATCCTCGTCAAGGCCGAGCCCGACGCGAACGGGGCGTACACCGACGAGGCCAAGGCCGCGGCCAAGGCGAAGGCCGAGGAGATCCTGGCCGAGTTCAAGGCCGGGGACAAGAGCGAGGAGAGCTTTGCCGCACTGGCGGAGCAGTACTCCGAGGACGTCGGCTCCAACACCAAGGGCGGCCTGTACGAGGGCGTTACCAAGGGGACGACGGTCCGGGAGTTCAACGACTTCTGCTTTGCGCCCCACAGCAAGGGCGACACCGGCATCGTCTACGGTGAGAGCGCCACCTATGTCGGCTACCACGTCATGTACTATGTCGGCGAGAGCGACGAGCTCTACGCCTACAGCATCGCCGGGGAAGACCTGCGCAGCGACAGGCTCAACGCATGGCTCGACGAGCTGACGGGCAGCTACACGACGTCCGAGGGCTTCGGAATGAAGTTCGTGGGATAATCGGAAAAAAAAAAGATCAGACCCCGCCGGCTTCCCGGCGGGGTTTTTCAAAGGAGGGGAAAGCATGGACGAGAGAACGATCCGCGAGGAGATGCTGCTCGGCGCGGCGGCCATGGAGAAGCTCAGACGCAGCCATGTGGCGGTGTTCGGGCTGGGCGGCGTCGGCTCCTGGTGCTGCGAGGCCCTGGCGCGCGCCGGGGTCGGCCGCTTGACGCTCGTCGACCAGGATACGGTGAGCCTCTCCAACTGCAACCGCCAGCTCTGCGCGCTCACGTCCACGCTCGGGCAGGAGAAGACCGCGGTCATGGCCGCGCGGGTGCGGGACATCAACCCCGCCATCGAGCTGCGCATGATCGTCGGACACTATGAGGCGGCCTGGAGGGAGCGCTTTTTCGCCGACTACGACTTCGTCGTGGACGCCATCGACCTCGTCGCCTGCAAGCTCGACCTGATCCTGAGCTGCCGGGAGCGGGGCATCCCCGTCGTCTCCGCCCTCGGCACGGGCAACAAGCGGGACGCCTCCCTGCTGCGCATCGACGATATCGCGAAGACTTACGGCTGCAGCTTCGCCCGCGTGATCCGCAAGGAGCTGCGCGCGCGGGGCGTGGAGCACCACCCGGTGGTCTATTCGCCCGAGGAGCCGATGACGCCCGCCCAGGCCGAGGCGCCGCCCCCGGGTCGGCGGAGCGTGCCGGGTTCACTCGTATGGGTGCCCGCGGCGGCGGGCCTGCTGCTGTGTCAGTATGTGGTGACGGAGCTGACGAAGGAAAGCTGAGAAAGCAGGATCGTTTTTCGATCCTGCTTTCTGCGTTATTGTGACAGCTCCTTTTTGATGCGGCCGATAGCGTTTTTCTCCAGCCGCGAGACCTGAGCCTGGGAGATGCCGATGGCCCGGGCGACCTCCATCTGGGTGCGCCCGTCGTAGAAGCGCAGGGCGAGGATGCGCTTTTCCCGACTGTCGAGGTGTCTGACGGCCTCCTCCAGCGCGATCTGCTCGAGCCAGTGCTCGTCGGTGTTGTGCTTGTCGCCGATCTGGTCCATGACGGTCGCGCTTTCGCCGCCGTCGGCGTAGACGGGATCGTAGAGGGAGACGGGGTCGCTGATGGCCTCGAGCGCGAAGACGACCTCCTGCCGCGCGATGCCCAGCTCCGCCGCGATGCGGTCGATGTCCGGCTCGCGCCCGTCCTGCGCGGCCAGCTTCTCCTTGGCCTGCAGGACGCGGTAGGCCGTGTCGCGCATGGAGCGCGATACGCGGATCGCGCTGTGGTCGCGCAGAAAGCGCCGCAGCTCCCCGGCGATCATGGGAACGCCGTAGGTGGAGAACTGGACGTTCTGGCTCAGGTCGAAGCAGTCGACGGCCTTGATGAGGCCGATGCAGCCGACCTGAAAGAGATCGTCCATACTCTCGCCGCGGCCGGTGAACTTCTGGATGACCGACAGCACCAGCCTCAGATTGCCCGCGATCAGCGCCTGCCGGGCCTCCTTGTCGCCCGCGCGGGCCTTCTCCAGCAGCGCGCGCGTTTCGGACGCCTTCAAAACAGGCAGCTTCGCGGTGTTGACGCCGCAGATCTCGACCTTCCCCTGCATAATACAGCTCCACCCCCGAAAACAAGCGTGGAGTTAGTATTTCCCGACGAATGGGAAATGATACAGAGAGATCAAGCCGTACGCCTGTTCTTGAGATCCGCGCGTCTCTTTTTCCGCATTTCTTAATTTCTGTCATAAAATATGATGAATAGGTTGAAATTCACCTATAATATGTTATACTAATGGTGGAGGCGATAAAAATGATGATCGATACCAATGCAATCGTGACGGCGACCGAGGCCAATCAGAACTTCTCGCGTGTTGCGAAACTGGCGGAGAAGAAAGGCCGCGTATATGTATTTAAAAACAACAGGCCCAAGCTGCTTGTGATCGACCTGGATACAGAACCTCAAATTGAAATATCCGACGAGGAGAAGTTTGAGCTTGTTACCAAACGGATACTGAAGGAGCACAAAGCCGCTTTTGAGGAGCTTGCCAAATGATCAGGTTTTCAAAAGAAAAGATATTGCTTCTGCATCAGAACCTGGCCGAAGCGACCGGAGGGAGCGCGGGCGTGCGTGACGAAGCCCTGCTGGATTCCGCGCTTGAGAGCGCCTATGCCGGTTTCGGAGACAAGGAGTTCTATCCGACCAAGGAAGAAAAGGGGGCGCGCCTTGGGTATGCGCTGATCTCCAACCATGCGTTTGTTGACGGAAACAAGCGGATCGGGATCTACGTAATGCTCTCATTCCTGGAAATGAACGGCGTTCCGGTTCAGTGCACGGATGATGAGCTTGTTGAAGTCGGCCTGTCTGTTGCTGACGGCAGCATGGACTATGACGGCCTCCTGCAGTGGGTGTTGGATCATAGAAGATGATCTCTTGTCTGCTCTGCAGATAATAAAAACGGCAGTTTCACCGATTCGGTGAAACTGCCGTTTTTTATGAACGGTTCGGACATAAAGATTTCTTTGCCTATCTTTTGTAATTATCTCTATCTTTCGGAAAAATCAGACCATGGCGCCTTTGATCAGGCGCAGGAGATCGTCGTACTCCTCGCAGGAGGGGATCTCGGGGTACTGGGCCTTGATGGCGTCGGGGGCGCGGAAGAGGAAGCCGGACTTGCTGGCCTGGATCATCGCCAGGTCGTTGAAGCTGTCGCCGGCGGCGATGGTCTCATAGCCCACGGACTGGAAGGCGCGGACAGTGGAGAGCTTCGTCTGCTTGCAGCGCAGGCGGAAATCCGTCACCTCCCCGTTGGGGGCGACGACCAGCTCGTTGCAGAAGAGGGACGGCCAGCCGAGCTTGCGCATCAGAGGCTGGGCAAACTGCGTGAAGGTGTCGCTGAGGATGACAGCCTGGGTGGTCGCGCGCAGCTCGTCCAGGAATTCCTTCGCGCCGGGCAGGGGGTCGACGGTGGCGATGACGTCCTGGATCTCCTTCAGGCCGAGGCCGTGCTCCTTGAGGATGCCGATGCGCCAGCGCATGAGCTTGTCATAATCCGGCTCGTCCCGCGTGGTGCGCCGCAGCTCGGGGATGCCGCTGGCCTCGGAAAAGGCGATCCAGATCTCGGGCGTCAGCACGCCCTCCATATCCAAACATACGATATACATGGTGATCTTCCTTTCTCTGTTTTATTTTGCCCAGGAGGGCTCCGCCTTCCGGCGCTTTACATACTCGAGCATGTCGGCGGGGGCGACGCAGTCGGTGTGCAGGACCGGGCGCTCGCGCAGACCGCGCAGGTTTGCGGGCATGGGCACGCCGCTGAGCGTCTCGAGCGCGTCCATCATCGCGAATTCGTCAGAGCCCGCGGCCTGCCCCAGCGCGCCGAGCACGGCGGCGGGGAACTTGTAGGGCGAGGCGGTGGAGAGGATGACCGTGGGGCCGTGCTCCTTGCCGAAGTCCTGCGCTGCGCGCCAGGCCACGGCGGTGTGCGTGTCCATCAGGTAATGGTGCTTCTCCCAGACTTCGGCGATGGCGGCCTGCGTCCCGACGTCGTCGCAGCAGAAGGCGGCGAAGCGGGCGCGCAGCTTCTCCATCAGCGCGTCGGGCGCGGTATAGCGCCCCTCGGCCGAGAGCTGCGCCATCAGCGAGGCGACAAGGCCGGGATCCCCGCTCAGCAGGTAGAGCAGGCGCTCGAGATTGCTGGAGATCAGGATGTCCATCGAGGGGGAGAGGGTCTTGTGGAAGGGGCGGCGGCGGTCGTAGACGCCGGTGTCGATGAAGTCCGTCAGCACATTGTTGGCGTTGGATGCGCACAGCAGGGTGCCGACCGGCAGGCCCAGCTCCGCGGCGAGATAGCCCGCCAGAATATCGCCGAAGTTGCCGGTGGGGACGGCGTAATTCAGCTTCTCCCCCTCCCGGATGCGCCCCATGCGCAGGGCGTCGAAGTAGGCGGAGTAATAGTAGACCACCTGCGGCACGAGACGGCCGATGTTGATGGAGTTGGCCGAGGACAGGCCCTCCGGCATGGCGGCGAAGATGCGCTTGACGCCGGTCTGGGCGTCGTCAAAGTTCCCGATGACCGAGCAGACGCCGACATTGCGGCCGGTCTGCGTGACCATCTGCGCCTTCTGCACGGGGCTGACCCCGTCGCGCGGGAAGAAGACCAGGATGCGGATGCCGTCCACGTCCCGGAAGCCCTCGAGCGCGGCCTTGCCGGTGTCGCCGCTCGTGGCGGTGAGGATGAGGATGTCGCCCGTGTGGCCGCATTTCGCGCTCGAGGCGGTCATCAGGTGCGGCAGCAGGCACAGCGCCACGTCCTTGAAGGCGGCGGTGGGGCCGTGGAAAAGCTCGAGGAACAGGTCGCCGCCCGCGTCGACCAGGGGGGCGATGCGGGGATCGGAGAACTTGCCGCTGTAGCCGCGGCGTACCAGCGCCTCCGCCTCCTCCACGGAGAAGTCCGGCAGGAGGGCCGAGAGGATGCGCGCGGCCAGCGCGGGGTATTCGAGATCCTTCAAGTCGCGCCAGTCCAGCTTCGGCAGCGCGTCGGGGGCCATGACGTACAGGCCGCCGTCGGGTGCCAGACCGTCCACGATCGCCTGGGCGGAGCTCACGGCGGGGGCGCCGCCGCGGGTGCTGCTGTAGAGCATGTGATCACTTCCTTATTTAATCATACGGATATGGTATCCCGTCGGGGGGAAAATGTCAAGGGAGAGAGATGCCGAGCTGTGCACAGAGGACGCAGAGCCAGCGGGCGAGGGCGTCCTCGGAGCGGAAGCAGGGGATCATGCCCGCCGGGGGGTGCAGCACCACGTTCAGCGCCTCCCCGTCGGCCTGGCGCTCCATGGACGAAACGTCCAGATCCAGATAGAAATGCTCCCGCCGGATGTGGCGCAGCTCGTGCTCGAGCGTCTCCTGCTGGCGGGCCGGGGACAGGCGGGAGTTGATATAGACGTCGAAGCTCCCGTCGTCGTTCGGGAGCGTCACGCCCTCCACCTTCACCGGCAGCGGCACGAGGCGGATATAGGTATCAGTCATGCCGCCGCAGCGCCTCGATGATCTTCACGGCCTGCCGCACATCCTCGGGCGAGGCGTCCTGCGCGAGCTTGAAGAGCATGCGCATATCCTCCCGCTCGCGCAGGGAGGCCAGCAGCGCCGCGAGCTCCGCATCCTCCGCCGGGACCGGGGCGGGATCGTCCGTCTCCCCGCGCAGATACGCCGGGCTCGTGTCCAGGATGCGGGCCACAACGGCGAGCTGCTCGTCATTCGGCTGGGACTTCTGCAGCTTCCAGTCCTGACAGAGCGTGGAGCTGCGCCCCAAAGACTGCGCGATGAAGCGCTTCGTGATCCCACGGGATTTGCGGAGCGCTTCAAATCTTTCATAAATGAACAATCTTTTCACCGATCCTTTGTGCATTCCACCGAATCTTAAAAAAGTACGAGCGAAACCTAGAAAATCTGAAATAAATGCGATATAATGCGAGCGTATCTGAAAAAGATAAGATTCTCTTCCCGCCTTGCACCCTTATTTTACGGCGCTTTGCGGGACTTGTCAAGAAAGAATCTTAATTTTATGCGATTAAGACGGAGAAAACATGAAGCTGATCGCGGACGATCCGATCCTGCGCTGCATCGAGCGCAGCGGATACCCGCCCTGGCTGTCCGGGCGCGGGGCGGAGACTGACACGGAGCCGGAGGACGAGCCCGGCGGAGAGGACGAGGATGGGCAACTATAAGAAGATCTGTTGGACGGAGGCGGACGTGCAGTGCCCCTTCTACATCGCGGACGACCGGGGCGCGCGCTCCATCACCTGCGAGGGCTACAGCGCGGGGGCCGAGGTCGTCAGCCGCTTTCGGACGCTGGCGCAGAAGGACCGGCATATGGGCTGCTTCTGCGTGGGCCGCTACACCCGCTGCCCCGTCTACCGCTGCACCTATTCCTGCAAGTACGAGGACAGGGAATGAGAGACTGGGAAGCGATGCGCAGGCGCTTTGTCGAGGAGGGGAAGAGCCTGGTCGAGATCGCGAAGGAGGCGGACGTCCCCTACAGCACGGCGGCGAACAGGGCCAAAGCCGAGGACTGGCGCGGACAGCGCGAGGCCTGCCTGGCCGAGAGCAACACCATGCGGCTCGAACGGCTGACGAGGCGGCTGCTTGACCAGATCGAGGCCGCGCTCTGCGCCGGGGACGGGATGGAGGCCAAGGATTTCAAGGCCGTGACCGGCGCCCTGCGCGAGCTCAGCGAGCTCTGCGGCGCAAAGAGCGAGCGGTCGGGGCCGGGGGAGCTGACGGTCAGGTTTGTCGGCGAGGCGGAGGATTACAGCAAGTAGAGGGGACGACCCGTCAGTCAGTCCGCGAGGCGGACTGACGGCTCCCCTTACAGGGGAGCCGAGAAAACGGATTGCCGCACCAGTGTGCGCACTGGTTCGCAATGACGCATGGGGGAATGGTATGGCGGAGCTGAGGCTGC
This sequence comes from Oscillospiraceae bacterium, assembly GCA_024691985.1. Lineage (GTDB taxonomy): Bacteria > Bacillota > Clostridia > Oscillospirales > Oscillospiraceae > Limivicinus. The sequence goes on from JAILNC010000126.1 coordinate 36,652, forward strand.
CGGAGCCGAGCGAAAAACAAAAGCAGTTTCTGCGCGACGAGCACCGCTACATCGGCTACGGCGGCGCGCGGGGCGGCGGCAAGAGCTGGGCCGTGCGCGTCAAGGCCGTGCTGCTCTGCCTGCGCTACCCCGGCATCAAGGTCATGATCGTCCGGCGCACCTATCCCGAGCTGCGCGAAAACCACATCCTGCCCCTGTGCCGCATGCTTGGCTGCTTCGGGCCCGACGAGGAGCGCATCGCGGTCTATCACGAGGGACAGAAGACCATGCTCTTCCCCAACGAAAGCCGCATCCTCTTTCGCTACCTGGAAAACGAGAGCGACGCTTTGCGCTTTCAGGGCAGCGAGGTGGACGTGCTCTTCGTCGACGAGGCCACGCAGCAGTCCGAGGAGAAGATGGAGAGCCTGCGCGCCTGCGTGCGCGGCGTCAACGATTTTCCGAAGCGCATGTACTTCACCTGCAACCCCGGCGGCGAGGGACACGGCTGGGTCAAGCGCCTGTTCATCGACAGACGCTTCCGTGAGGGCGAGGTGCCGGAGGAGCACAGCTTCATCCAGGCCCTCGTCACCGACAACCGCGCGCTGCTCGAGCACGACCCCGACTACGTGCGGCGGCTGGAATCCCTGCCGCCGAGGCTCAGGCAGGCCTGGCGCTACGGGAGCTGGGACATCTTCGAGGGGCAGTTCTTCGAGGACTTCCGCGCAAGCCCCGATCTCGCCGCGGCGGCGGAGGCGGGCTGCACCCTCACCGCCGAGGAGCTGCGCGCCCAGGGGCGCTGGTGCCACGTGATCGAGCCCTTCGATCTCAACGCCGGGGCCAGACGCGGCTGGCGCATCCTGCGCAGCTACGACTTCGGTTACGGCAAGCCCTTCTCCTGCGCCTGGTGGGCCGTCGACTACGACGGCGTGCTGTATAGGGTGCTGGAGCTCTACGGCTGCACCGGCACGCCCAACGAGGGCCTGCGCTGGACCCCGGATCAGCAGTTTCAGGAGATCGCCCGCATCGAGCGCGAGCACCCCTGGCTGCGCGGAAAGCACATCGAGGGCGTGGCCGACCCCGCCATCTGGGACGCCAGCCGCGGCGAGAGCATCGCGGACACCGCGGGTCGTTACGGCGTCTGGTTCACGCCCGGCGACAACAAGCGCATCCCGGGCTGGATGCAGTGCCACTACCGCCTGCAGTTCGACGACGAGGGCCGCAGCCGGATGTATGTCTTTTCCAACTGCAAAGCCTTTCTCCGCACGATCCCGCTGATGGCCTTTCACAAGTCGAAGCCCGAGGATCTGGATACGGAGCTGGAGGACCACGTCGCCGACGAGTGGCGCTATATCTGCATGTCCCGGCCCGTGGCCCCGCTGCGGCCGGTGGAGAGGCGGGATGTGTTCATCGACCCGCTGAAGAAGTGAGGAAAGGCCCCCCCCTCTCAGACGCTGTGCGCCAGCTCTCCCGGAGGGGGAGCCGGGGAGAGAACGGATTGCCACGCCAGTCTGCGGACTGGCTCGCAATGACGTGCAGGAGGGGAAGCTATGATAATTGAAAAGGAGAGAAGTATGGAGAAAGCTGGAAAGCTGCCGGTGGACGAGGGCAGACTGCGCGAGTTCACGGGCATCCTGCAGAAGTACAAGGCCGGCAAGGCCAGCGTCGAGCGGCGGACCGTGGCGGCCGAAAACTGGTGGAAGCTGCGCAACACCGCGGAGGCGCGCAGGACGAGCGAGGGGCTCGGCGGCTTCCAGGCCGTCAGCGGCTGGCTGCACAACGTGATCGTCTCCAAGCACGCCGACGCCATGGACGCCTTCCCCGAGCCGACCGTCCTGCCCCGCGAGCCGGACGACCGGCAGGAGGCCAGGATTTTGTCGAAGATCCTGCCCGTCATCCTCGAGCAGAACGGCTTCGAGAAGACCTATTCCGAGGCGATGTGGCAGAAGCTCAAGACCGGGACGGGGGCCTACAAGGTCTTCTGGGACCCGGACAAGGCCGGGGGACTCGGCGACATCGCCATCGAGCGCGTCGACCTGCTCAACGTCTTCTGGGAGCCCGGCAAGAGCGATATCCAGGACAGCCGCTGCCTGTTCCACACGCGGCTGGAGGACAACGACAGACTCGAGGAGGAATACCCGCAGCTCAAAGGGAAGCTCAAAAACAGCGGCTTTGCCGCCACGCGCTTCCTCTACGACGACGCGATGCCCCTCGACGGCAAGTCCACCGTCATCGAGGTCTATTACAAAAAGAACGAGGGCGGACGGCAGATCCTGCACTACTGCCGCTATGTCGGCGACACGCTGCTCTATGCCAGCGAGAATCAGACCGGAGCGGACGGAGAGGCCGTCGGGATCTACGAGCACGGGCGCTACCCCTTCGTGTTCGACAGCCTCTTCCCCGTGGAGGGCAGCCCCTGCGGCTACGGCTACATCGACCTGTGCCGCAACAGCCAGACGCAGATCGACCTCATGCAGACCGCCTTCCTCAAGAACACCATGGTCGGCGCGACGCCCCGCTATTTCCAGCGCAGCGACGGCGCGGTCAACGAGGAGGAGTTCCTCGATCTGAAAAACCCCATCGTCCACGTCAGCGGCAATCTCGGCGAGGACAGCCTGCGCATGGTGGAGTACCGGCCGCTCAGCGGCAACTATCTCAATATGCGCACCAGCATCATCAACGAGCTGCGCGAGACCTCCGGCAACACCGAGACCTCCGTCGGCCTCGCCAACGCCGGGGTGACCGCCGCCTCCGCCATCGCCGCGCTGCAGGAGGCCTCCGGCAAGGGAAGCCGCGACGCCACCCGCGCCAGCTACCGGGCCTACAGCGAGATCGTCACCCTCTGCATCGAGCTGATCCGGCAGTTCTACGAGCTGCCGCGGCAGTTTCGCATCACGGGAAGACTCGGCACCGAGGAGTTCGTCGCCTACGACAACGCGATGCTGCGGCCCCGGGAGCAGGGCGCGCTCGGCGGCGTCGAGCTCGGCCTGCGGCAGCCGGTCTTCGATATCCGCGTGATCCCCCAGAAGAGCAGCGCCTATTCCCGGCTCACCCAGAACGAGCTGGCTCTGCAGTTTTACCAGCTCGGCTTCTTCGCCCCGCAGCAGAGCGACCAGGCCCTGGCCTGCATGAGCATGATGGAGTTCGAGGGGCGCGACGAGCTGATGCAGAAACTCGCCATGAACGGGACCATGCAGCGCCGGCTCGCTCTTTACCAGCAGTACGCGCTGGCGATGACGGCAAAGTACGAGCCCGAAAACGCCCCGGCCATGCTGGCCGGGATCACGGGCGACGCCTCGCTCGCCGCGCCGAGAGGGAAAAAGCCGGAGACGCGCAGGGCTGACCGCGTCGAGAGGGCGCGGGCCGGGGCCGCGGGCTCGGCCCTGCCGGGAGGCGCATGATGACCAGGATCGTATACGACCCCGCGCAGCTGCGGCTGGAGATGGAGGGACACGCCGGGGCGGGCGTTTACGGGCAGGACCCGGTCTGCGCGGCGCTGAGCATGCTCGGCATGACGCTGGAAAAGCGCGTGTCGGAGCTCGCGGAGAGCTGCTTTCCCACGCTCAGCCGCGCGCCCGGACGCTTTCTGGTCGTCTGCCGCCCCGAGGCCGGGGCAGAGGCGCAGTGCCGGGAGATTTTCGAGACCGTGGCCGCGGGGCTGGCCCTGCTTTCGGAGGAGAAGCCGGAGCATGTCAGCTTCCGGCGCGAAGAGGATGAAGACGAGGAGGAGTGCCAGACATGACAGAGCAGGAACAGATCGTAAATACACACAGCGGCAGCGCTTACGGCAGCACCATGGAGGCGCTGCGCCGGGCGGAGCAGAGCCTGCCCGATCTCTCGACCAGCTACGACAGCGAGATCCGCAGTCTCTACGAGAAGATCGTCAACCGCCCCGCCTTCTCCTATGAGGCGTCGAGCGATCCCCTGTACGGGATGTACCGGGACAGCTACGTCCGGGAGGGCAGTCTCGCCATGCGCGACACCGTCGGACGCAGCGCGGCGCTCACCGGGGGCTACGGCTCCAGCTACGCCCAGAGCGTGGGCCAGCAGCAGTACGGCGAATACCTCCGCAAGCTCGGCGACGTGATGCCGGAGCTCTACGGGGCCGCCTACAAGCGCTGGCAGGCGGAGGGCGAGGCGCTGAACGCGCAGCTCGACCGCGCCTCGTCGCTGGCGCAGGACGAGTACGGCAGAAAGAAGGACAGGCTGAGCATGGCCGCGGACGTCGAGCAGAAGGACTATGACCGGCGCTGGGCCTCCTATCAGAGCCTGATCTCCGTCATCGCCCGGAGCGGCTACACGCCGAGCGATCGGGAGCTGGCCGAGACCGGCATGAGCCGGGAGCTGGCCGACGCGCTGCTGAAGGAATTCAAGCGCACAAGGCCGAGCGGCGGCGGAGGCACGCGCGTCGTGACAGGCGGCGGAGGCGGATACGGCGGCGGCTCCGGCAGCAAAAAGACCGAGAGCAAAAAAACTGCCTCGGGCAGCAAGGAAGCGATCATGCTGAGCGCGGGCTACAGCAGCGAAAAAGGCAGGAGAAAATGAGCCTCTGTACCCCCGCTGCAGAGGGGGAGGAAATAAAAGGAGGAGCCGGTATGGAAGCCGAGAGAACCGAGCAGAGCACAGCCGGGGAGAGCCGGAGCTTTCCCGGGACCGGGCCCGCCGCGGCACAGGCGGAGAACACACAGACGGACAGCCCGCCCGCCGCGCAGAAGCGGCTGAGCTGGGAAGAGATCCTGGCCGATCCGGACTACAGAAAGAGCTACGACGAGGCGGTCGGGCGGACAGTGCAGCGCAAGCTGCGTTCCCGCGCCGAGGCCGAGCAGCGCCTGAGCGCGCTCGAGCCGGTGCTGCAGGCCCTGCGCGAGCGCTACGGCGAGCAGGACGAGACGCGCCTGGCCGAGCAGATCCGATACGGGGAGAGCCCCGTCCGGGAGGAGGAGATCCGCCGGCATCTCGAGGACCTGTTCGAGCAGGCCGGGCAGCTCCGGGCGCTGGCGCCCGACTTCGATCTGCTGCGCGCGCTGGAGGACCCCGCCTTTCTGCGCCTGACCGCCCCGCACAGCGGCGTGTCCCCGGAGGACGCGTGGTACGCTCTGCACCGCGAGCAGATCGGCGCCGAGGCGGCGCGCAGAAGTCTCGAGGCGCTCAGCCGCAGCGTCCGCTCCCAGGCGGCCAGACCCCGCGAGAATCACGGCGGCGCGGCCGGGACGGACCTCGTCCGGGACCCGAAAAGCATGTCCAGACAGGAACGCGAGGAGCTGAAGAAACGCATCCTCGAAGCAAAAGCACAGGGGCGGAAGATCCCGGTGGGAGAATAACGCCCCGAGAGAAAAAGGAGAAAAAAGAATCTATGTTTGATCTGCAGTTTTTTGCCGACGCGGGCACCCTCGTCAACGCGACCGGCAGCTTCGTCAACGCCTCGACCGGCGAGACCACGGACTTCGACAGCGCCCACAGCCTGTCGAGCGAGCTGAAGAGCTTCTATGACACGGAGCTGCTCGAAAACGCCAGGAGCGAGCTGTTCTACGCGCAGTTTGCCAAGCGCCAGCCCCTGCCGGCCAACCACCACGGCGTCGTCGAGTGGCGCAAGTGGAACACCTTCGACAAGGCCTCGAAGCTCAGCGAGGGCGTCATCCCCACCGGCCAGAAGTTCGGCGTCACCGCCGTGACCGGCACCGTCGATCAGTACGGCACCTACACCGCCATCACCGACAAGCTCGAGCTGCGCGCCTACGACGACGTCATCCTCGGCGCGACCGAGGAGATGGGCGCCTCCGCCGCCGAGACCCAGGAGGCCCTGATCCGCGACGCCCTGTTCACCAACACCAACGTCCTCTACTGCGACAAGATCGCCCGCGCCACCGGCGCCGTCGCCGCGACGCCCGCCGCCCAGAGCGAGCTTGCCGAGGATGAGACCTGCGCCTGCCGTCTCACGCCGGAGATGGTCAACAAGGCCGTCACCGTCATGAAGAAAAACCGCGTGCCCCGCATCGGCGGCAAGTACTACGCGGTCATTCACCCCTCCGTCGCCCACGATCTGAGGGCCGACGAGAGCTGGATCGAGGCGCACAAGTACGCCTCCCCCGAGGAGGTTTTCAACGGCGAGATCGGCGAGCTGCACGGCGTGCGCTTCATCGAGGACGTCTTCGCCCCGGTGCTCAAGGGCGCGGACCTCGCCAGCGACGCGCGCAGCCTCAAGGTCAATTACGCCTCCGGCTACAGCGGCGCGATCACCTCGCTCGCCTTCGACGGCGGCACCGTGGCCGAGGACGCGCTGATCGGGCGCGTGATCTCCATCAACGGCGTCACGGCGAAGATCACCGACAACACCGCCTCCGCCATCTCCTTCGCGTCCACGAACTTCGGCTCCGTGGCCGACAACGCCGACATCCTGCCCGCCGACTTCGGCGCGGACGACATCGCCGCCTACGCCAGCTATTTCTTCGGCAAGGACAGCTTCGGCATCATCGACCCCGAGGGCGGCGCGCTGGAGATGATCATCCACGACAAGGGCGAGATCGGCGGTCCGCTCAACCAGTTCAGCACCATCGGCTACAAGTTCGAGACCAACGGCGCGACCATCCTCTACCCCGAGCGTCTGCTGCGCGTGATGAGCACCAGCTCCTTCTCGGCGGCCGACGAGGCCAACTGAGAGGAGGGGAAGGAAATGAGCGAGAAACGCGTCGAGGTCTTTATCCCCAGAGGCGGCGAACGCGCCGACCCCAATCTCTTCGTCGGCATCAACGGCGTGAACTACCTGCTGCCGCGTGGCAAGAAGTCCGTGGTGCCCGCCGCGGTGGCCGAGGAGATCGCCCGCAGCGACAGGGCCGCCGACAGGCTCTACGAGAGCATGGACGAGCGGAAGCAGAGCGTCTGAGGCAAACACAGAATCTTCCCGGGGAGCACGCTCCCCGGGAAGAGGGAGGAAAACGATGAAAGCGATCGACATGATCGAGCGGGTGGATCTGCTCGAGCCCAACGACTACTCCCCCGAGCAGAAGCTGCACTGGCTGTCCAGTCTCGACGGGAAGGTCTTCCGGGAGCTGATCGAGACCCACGAGGACGCCCGGACCGACACGATGCCCGCGTACGTCAACGGCGACGAGGAGCTGCTTGTCGGCGCGCCCTACGGGGAGGATCTGTACTATTACTATCTGCAGGCGATGATCGCGGCGGAGAACAGCGAGACCCAGCGCTACAACAAGCGCATGACCCTGTTCAACAGCGTGTGGACCGCCCTGGCCGCCTGGTATTCCCGGACGCATCGGCCAAAGCGCGGCGGCGACGCGTTTCGCTTCTGAGGGGGGGGAAAAACGCCATGGCACTGCTGCCGACACTGAGCTATGAATACACCGACCGGGAGGTGACCGATACCTTCCGCGGATACAGGCACCAGCTGAAGATCGACGAGGGCGAGTTCTATGACATGCGCAATCTCACGAGCGAGAACGCGCCCCTGCTGGCAAACCGCAGAAGGCGCGGGAGAGTCCGCGTCCTGCAGTCGCCCGGCGGGCTGCTCGCCAAGGAGAAGCTGGCCTGGGTCGAGGACGGCTGCCTGTACTACGACGGGACGGCGACGGCGCTCACGGGGCTGAGCGCGGGAAAAAAGCAGCTCGTCAGCATGGGCGCTTATATCGTCGTCTTCCCGGACAAGAAGTACTACAACACCGCCGACCCCACAGACAGGGGAAGCCTGGGGGCGCTCTATACCTCCGCGGGCGCGGTGGAGTATACGCTGTGCAAAGCGGACGGGACCGCCTGCCGGCAGCCGACGGTCTCGGACACGGCGCCGGAGGAGCCCGACAACGCGGCGCTGTGGATCGACACGTCCCAGCAGACGCATGTGCTGCGCCAGTGGAGCGCGGCTCAGAGCGCGTGGAACGAGATCACGACGGTCTATACCAGGCTGCGCTTTCTCTCCGAGGGCGAGCTGCCGGGGCTGTTCTCCGTCTATGACGGGGTGCGCATCTCGGGCGCCGCGCCCGACGGGATCGACGGCGACAGGATCATCTATGCCGTCGGCGGGGGCGAGGGCGTGCTCGACTACATCGTGGTGACGGGCCTGCTGGAGCAGGCGGTGACCCAGACGACGGGCTCGGTCCGCATCGAGCGGAGCGTGCCGGAGCTGGACTTCGTGATCGAGTGCCAGAACCGTCTCTGGGGCTGCCGCAGCGGGACGGAAGACGGCAAAACGCTCAACGAGCTCTACTGCTGCGCGCTCGGCGACTTCAGGAACTGGCGGCAGTACATGGGGCTGAGCACCGACAGCTGGACGGCCTCGGTCGGCTCCGACGGGCCCTGGACGGGCGCGGTCAACTATCTGGGCTGCCCCATGTTCTTCAAGGAGAACCGCATCCACCGCATCACGGTCTCCGCCTCCGGCGCGCACGCCGTCAGCGAGACCGTGTGCCGCGGCGTGCAGGCGGGCAGCGCGCAGAGCCTGCAGGTGGTCAACGAGACGCTGTTTTACAAGAGCCGCAGCGACGTGTGCGTCTACCAGGGCGGCTTTCCCCAGAGCATCAGCGAGCCGCTGGGCCCCGAACTTTTCTCGGACGCGGCCGCCGGGGCTGTCGGAGAGCGCTACTATCTGTCCGTGCGCGGCGCGGACGGGGGCTGGCGGCTCTTCGTCTACGACATCCGGCACGGCGTGTGGATGCGCGAGGACGAGCTGCACGTCGAGACCTTCGCCCGGCTCGGCGACGAGCTGTACGCCCTCACGGGGGAGGGGGAGCTGCTCGCCCTGCTCGGCAGCGAGGGGGAGCGCGAGCCCTTCGTCGCCTGGGAGGCGGAGACCGGGATGCTCAGCTGGCAGCACCCGGACCGCAAATACGTCTCCCGCTTCAATCTGCGGCTGTACATGGAGGAGGGCGCGGAGCTGAGCGCCTGGCTCATGTACGACTCCGACGGGACCTGGGTGCGGCAGGGACGCATCCGCACGAGGGGGACCCGGACCGTCACGCTGCCGATCCGGCCGCGCAGATGCGACCATCTGCGCATGAAGCTGGTGGGGAAGGGCGAGGTGCGCCTGTACTCCATCGCAAAGATCCTGACGTATGGGAGTGATGTGGGATGACGGAGCTGCCGCCGATCCTCACGGGAAGCGAACAGCAGCAGATCGAGCAGCTGCGCGAGTATCTGATCCGGCTTGTCCGGCAGCTTGAGGAGGAAAAACATGCTTGAATGTTATGTCAGCGGGCAGAGCCTGAAGCTCTATACGCCGGTGATCGCGGCGGACAGCCTGCACTATCTGACGGGACTGGTCCATTTCAGCGGCAGCGACTGGGACGGACACAGCGCCTGGCTCCATTTCCGCAGGGGGGAGACCGTCTATGACGTCGCGCTGGACGAGAGCGGCGCCTTCGGCGAGGAGGCGGAGCTGACGCTCACCGCGGGGGAGTGGGAGCTCTACCTGACCGGGAGCGACGGCGAGGACCGGCTGACGACCGTGCCGCTGCAGCTGACGGTGAAGGCCTCGGGCCTGGTGGACGCCCCGCTGCACCCCATGCCGCTGAGCGTGGCCGAGCAGATCGACAGCAAGGCGACGAACGCGCTGGCCTTCGCCGCGGCGGTGAAGGCCGCGGCCGAGGCCGGAGACTTCGACGGCGAGGACGGCAAGAGCTTCGTGATCGGGGGCTTTTACGACACCTACGCGGAGCTCACCGCGGCCGTATCGGATCCGGCGCCGGGCGAGGCCTACGGCGTCGGCACGACGATCCCCTACGACATCTATATCTGGGACGAGATCAATCTCACCTGGAAAAACAACGGGCCCATCCAGGGCGCCAGAGGCGAGACCGGCGCCGCGGGGGCGACCTTCACGCCGAGCGTCGATACCAACGGGAATCTCTCCTGGACAAACAACGGCGGGCTTGAAAACCCGGTCACCCGGAACATCAAGGGGCCGACCGGCGCGACGGGCCCGGCGGGCGCCGACGGCCAGAGCCCCTACTCAGCCGCGGTGGAAAACGGCTACACCGGCACGGAGGCGACCTTCAACGCCGCTCTGGCCGCCGTTCCGTATCACAACGCGCGGCATCTGCCCGAGGGCGCCGACCCCATCACGGTGCAGACGGGGAATCTGGCGAACGGCGCGGTCACGCTGGAGAAAATGGCCGCCGCCGCGAAGGCCGCGTTTGTCGCCTACGACACCGACCAGAGCGGCAACACGAGCGCCGCGCAGAAGGCGCAGGGGCGGAAGAACATCGACGCCGCCTCGAAAGCCTATCTGCTCTGGCAAAACGCGAGCCCCGGAAGCTCTTTTGCCGCACAGAACATCAGCGTCGATCCGAGAGGATATGCGTGTATCGACGTCTTTTTCTGCCAGTGGATCGACAGCGGCGGCAAGGTCGACGGATATGTGAGAGTTCCGGTCCCCGCGTCCGGGACGCAGTATTTTTCGCTCGGCGCGGTTGCAAACGCCAACACGGTCAGACACTGGTGCAGCTTGAGCGCGAGCAGCGCGAGAATCCATTTCGACGACTGCACGATATACCCCACGTACTGCAACCAGACCGGCCGAACGAACAATGAGATGTGCGTACCGGTTCGCGTTTACGGTATCAAGTAAAACGCCAGGAGAAAGGAAAACAGAATGTACGCATTGAATCTGTCCGAGGAAAACAGGATCCTCTCGGCGACCTTCGAGCAGTACGCCGCGCCCGGCCAGCCCTTGGTCGAGCAGCTGCCGGAGGGCGATATCGCAAACTATCTTTATCGGGACGGCGCGTATGTATACGACCCGCTGCCCGCACCGCCCGAGCCCGGGCCGAGCGATTTTGACCGGCTGGAGGCGCAGGCCGTCTATACCGCCATGATGACGGATACGCTGCTGGAGGAGTAAGCCATGTTTGAAAAAATCAGGAAATGGTACAGGCAGGGCCTCTGGACCGCGCAGATGGTGCGGCAGGCCGCGGCAAAGGGTCTGATCGGCTCCGCGCAGGCCGAGGCGATCCTGAACGGGGAAGTGTACGCGGCGTGACCGTCACCCTGTACAGCATCCTGCACGGCCCGGAGATCTGGCTCGCGATCGCGGGGCTGTGCCTGCTCGCGATCGCGGCGGGGGCTGTCGGATGCCTGGTCTTTGCACTTTGGAAGGAAGAGGACGATGAGCACAAAAACGATCTATGACGCGCTGACCGCCGCGGGGCTGACGCCGGAGGGGGCCTGCGGCCTGCTCGGCAACATGACGGCCGAGAGCGGGCTGCGCGCGGACATCGCGCAGCGCGGGACCACGGCCCTGAGCGACGCGCAGTACACCGACGCCGCCGACCGGGGCAGCATCCCCTTCGCAAGGGACGGCGTGGGCTACGGCCTGTGCCAGTGGACCTGGCCCACGCGCAAGGCGGCGCTGCTGGCCTTCGCGGGGGAGCGCGGCGTCTCGGTCGGGGACGAGGCGATGCAGGTGCAGTTCTGCATCCGGGAGCTGCGGGAGGACTTCCCCGGCGTGTGGCGCGTGCTGACAAGCTCGCACGATCTGTACGAATGCGCGCGCATCGTCTGCGTGCAGTACGAGCGCCCGGCGGTGAACAACATCGACGCGCGCCATGCGTATGCGCAACGCTGCTTCCGGGAGCTGTCCGGGACGGAGACGCCGTGCTTTTCGCCGGACCTGTCGGTGCTGGTGCTGCAGGCGGTGATGCGCGGCAGCGGCTGCGACGTGGAGCTCGACGGGCGAAAGAGCGCGGACTTCTTCGCGAAGCTCCGGAAATTCACGGCGGATATGGAGGCGTGTTAGCATGTGGGAATCGGTGCTGGCGGCGCTCATCACGGGGGTGCTGACGCTCATCGGGGTCCTGGTGTCGAACGGCAGGGCCCAGGCGGTGACGGAGACAAAGCTCGAGGAGCTGACGCGCGAGGTGCGCGAGCACAACGGCTTCGCCCGGCGTATGCCCGTCGTGGAGGAGCAGATCAAGGTCATGAATCACCGGATCAGCGATCTGGAAAAGGAGAGACGAAACGGATGAACTGGAAGAACATACTCGAGCGGGCGGCCTGGACCTTTCTGGAGGGCTTTCTTGTGGCCCTGCCCGCGAGCTTCGGCCTCGGCATGGACGGCGCGGCCTGGAAGGCAGCCCTGCTCGGGGCGGCCATGGCGGGACTTTCGGCGCTCAAGACCTTTCTGGTCGAGCTGCTGCGCGAGGAGAAAACGGAATAAGACGGCAAAGAAGAAGCGCCCCGGAGCGATCCGGGGCGCTTTGATATGCAGACGACTCCAAAACATGTCATCCTGAGCGGAGCATTCTGACGCGCGGGCAGCGTGTGACATTCCAAGCTTGTCTGCGGAGGCGAAAGATCTTAAAACCCTGGATTCCCGAGCTGTAAGATCCCTCGACTGCGCTCGGGATGACACAAGCCTTCGGCTTGCTGGGTGTTATCGACAGCTTGAAGCGCCCGGACAAATCTCTGTCCGGGCGCTTTTGCGCGGGTATATGGGAGGAAGAGGAAATCAGAGGATACCGCCGACCGAGGCGAAGATCTCCGCAAAGACCAGGGAGACGACGGTCATCAGCTTGATCAGGATGTTGATGGAGGGGCCGGAGGTGTCCTTGAAGGGGTCGCCCACGGTGTCGCCGACGACGGCGGCCTTGTGCGCGAGCGAGCCCTTGCCGCCGTGGTGGCCCTCCTCGATGTACTTCTTGGCGTTGTCCCACGCGCCGCCGGAGTTGGACATGTAGATGGCGAGCAGCACGCCCGTCACCAGCGCGCCGGCGAGCAGACCGCCCAGCGCGGCGGGCCCGAGCAGCAGACCGACGATCAGCGGCACGGCGACGGCCATGACGCCGGGGACGATCATCTCATGCAGGGCGGCCCTGGTGGAGATGCCCACGCAGGAGCTGTAATCGGGCTTGCCGGTGCCCTCGAGGATGCCGGGGATCTCGCGGAACTGACGGCGGACCTCCTCGATCATACGGTAGGCGGCCTTGGAGACCGAGTCCATCGTCATGGCGGAGAAGGCGAAGGGCAGCATGCCGCCGACCAGCAGGCCGATGACGACGTTGGGATCGAGCAGGTTGATGCCGAGCTGCTGCAGGTGCACCTTCTCGGCGTAGGAGACGAAGAGTGCCAGCGCGGTCAGCGCGGCGGAGCCGATGGCGAAGCCCTTGCCCATGGCGGCGGTGGTGTTGCCGACGGCGTCGAGCTTGTCGGTGATCTCGCGCACGTGGGGGTCGAGCCCGCTCATCTCCGCGATGCCGCCGGAGTTGTCGGCGATGGGGCCGTAGGCGTCGACCGCGACGGTGATGCCGGTGGTGGAGAGCATGCCGACGGCGGCCAGCGCGATGCCGTAGAGGTCGCCGGTGACGGCGTAGGAGATATAGATGCCCACGCAGATCAGCACGATCGGCACCCAGGTGCTCTTCATGCCGACGGCGATGCCGCTGATGATGGTCGTGGCGGAGCCGGTCTCGGACTGGTCGGCGATGCGCTTGACGGAGGCGTAATCCTCGGAGGTGTAGACCTCGGTCACCTTGCCGATGACGAGGCCGACGACGAGGCCCGCGATGATGGCCATCGCGTAGTAGACGGCGCCGAAGAACAGCAGGCTCAGCGCGAGCGAGCCGACGGCGACGATCACGGCCGAGACGTAGGAGCCCATCTTGAGCGCGGCGTGGGGGTTGGAGTCGTCCTTGCCGCGGACGAAGAAGGTGGCGACGATGGAGGCCAGAATGCCGAGCGCCGCGACGACGAGCGGGTAGACGGCGCCGGCGCTGAAGCCGCCGACGTTAAAGCCGCTCAGGTGCTTGGACACGAGGCCGAGCGACAGGGCGGAGACGACCGCGCCGACATAGCTCTCGAACAGGTCGGCGCCCATACCGGCGACGTCGCCGACATTGTCGCCGACGTTGTCGGCGATGACGGCGGGGTTGCGGGGGTCGTCCTCGGGGATGCCGGCCTCGACCTTGCCGACGAGGTCGGCGCCGACGTCGGCGGCCTTGGTGTAGATGCCGCCGCCCACGCGGGCGAAGAGGGCGATCGAGGACGCGCCGAGCGAGAAGCCGAAGAGGATGGAGTCGTTCTTCGTTACAATATAAATAAGGCTGCAGCCGAGCAGGCCGAGGCCGACCACGCACATGCCCATGACGGAGCCGCCGGAGAAGGCGACGGCGAGCGCGCGGTTCATGCCGCCCTCCTGGGCGGCCTGGGCGGTGCGGACGTTGGCGCGGGTGGCGACCTTCATGCCGAAGAAGCCGGCGAGGATGGAGAACAGCGCGCCGATGGCGAAGCAGGCGGCGGTCATCCAGTCGATGAAGAAGCCGATGAGCAGCAGCAGCGCCAGGATGAAGATCGCGAGGATCTTATACTCGGATTTCAGGAAAGCGTCCGCGCCCTCGGCGATGGCGGCGGCGATCTCCTGCATGCGGGGGGAGCCGGGGTTGGCCTTGGAGACGAAGGAAGCCTTCCAGGCGGCGAAGAGCAGCGCGCACAGCGCGAGCACCGGGGTGATCCAGACAAGAACAGACATAGACACACACACTCCCAGAGCAAGAGTAAGGGAGCTCATTCTCCCTCTGATTGTATATTTTAACCGATTGGAGCGTTTTTTGCAAGGAAAGAAAACGCGATTATGATGCAAAATAACCAAATTCATACAAAACGCCGAAAGCCCCCCGCGAGGATGGGGCGCAAAAGGCAGAATCAACAAAACAGAATACGGAAGCGTGCGCATTCCGCGGGCACCTGTCCGCGGAGGAGAAGGAAGGTGTAGGGGCTGACGCCCTCGGCAGCCCTCATCTCCGTGACCGGTATGCAGACCGTCCCCTGCGTAATGCGCCCCCCCGGCTCGATCCCCCCTCTGTTTTTGAAATTTTTTTGAAATTTTTCTCCTGTCCTCCGGGAACAAAAGCCGGGAGGGCAGCGTCAAACAGAACACAAGAAGCTCCGACGACCCCCGTTTCGCGTCGCTGCGGGGCCCCCTCCGGGGCTTCGGCGATCCGTTTCCGGGCCCCCGCCGGACAGGCCCACCTCCGAAAAAGTTACAAAATAGAAAAATTTTTATCGCAAAACATGAAAAAAACTCTTGCAATTCTCGTAGCATCGTGTTACATTATAGCTGCACCGCAGAACGGGAGAACTGCAGGCTCTTTGTTTCGGGGTGGAGATAGCGTTTGTTTTTTGAAATCTGGCAAGTATAAAGGAAGGGAACAAACATGAAGACTTTGACAAAGATTTTGACAGTGGTGGCGCTCGTTGTTCTCTGCGTCTCCCTGTTCACCCTGACTGCGTATGCGGCCACGGTCACCGACTACGTGAAAGCAAGTCCCGCCAGCTGCACCAAGCAGGGCAACATTGAGTACTGGAAGGATGACGAGGGCAATTATTACGACTCGAACCCCGTATCCGGTGCTTCTGCGACCGGCGCGGTCGGCAAGGAAGTTGACGATACCTCCGGCCAGCTCGGCGGCTTCAGCGACACGCAGACGGGCCCTCTGGATCATGAGCTCAAAAAGCATCCTGCGAAGGCCAAGGACTGCGGCAACGGCATCCCCGGCAACATCGAATACTATCAGTGCCAGGTTTGCGGCAAGTGCTTTGATGATGATCAGGCGAGCACCGAGTATACCCCCAATGACTACATCATTCCTGCGACGCACAGTGCCAGCCCCAGCGGCGGCTATCCCCCGACTTGCGATCAGCCCGGTCTGAAGGATTGGGACAAGTGCTCGGACTGCGGCAAGCTGATCGATGGCAACGGCAATCCTACCACTTGGGATAAGCTGGTCATCCCCGCCACCGGCGACCACGTCTTTTCGACCTGGACGGTCACCAAGGCGCCCACGAACGTGAGCCCCGGCATTCAGGTCTCCGTCTGCGACAACTGTGGTGTTGCCACGAAGGAAGAGACCATCCCCGCGCTCGGCATCGACGACGGTGAGGATATCTACTACGTCATCGCCACCCGCGACACCTGGATCCCCGGCGAGGAGCCGCTGACCTTCAGCTCTCCGCTGATCAAAAAGCTCAACACGCTTGGCCAGCCGGTCAACGCCAACTATGTCGGCGTCCGCATCGGCACCGACAGCCTGTACGAGAACAGCTACGACACCTATGACTTCTGGTCCTGGGATCAGTACGTGATGCTCGGCGAGAAGACCATGAACAGCCTGGAGCCCGGCATTTACCGCCTGTGGATCTATGACCGGCTGCATCCCGAGGTCTACACCGACAGCTGCACCTTCTGGATCCTTGACGTCCCGACGCTCGAGCCCTACAGCACCGACAAGCACGTCGTCAACAGCTCCAAGAGCCTGCGCTTTGTCGCCAGCGAGGAGATCGATCCCAACACCGTCCGCGTCGGCAGCCGTCTGCTCTACGACTCCAGCGACTACTTCGTGAGCAATGACCGCAAGAACATCACCCTGAGCGCCGACTTCCTGAACAACCGCCAGACTGGCACCTACACCATCTCGGCGAAGACCAAGGACGGCCAGACTGTCAAGACCAACTTCTACATCCTGACGACCGCGCAGGCCTCCTCCTCGCCGCGCACCGGTGACGAGAGCCAGATCGGCCTGTGGGCAGCCTTCCTGCTCCTGTCCGGCGCTGCCGTGGTCGTGCTGGTCCCGAAGCTCCGCAAGACCGGCGTGAAGTAAGCGGGAACGCGCGAACTAACAAATAATCTCGAATCCCCCGCGCTGTTTGCGCGGGGGATTCTCTTTGTGTTGCGCGGGCTGCCGGGGCGTCGGCCCTTGCGGGGTGTAGGGGTGATTGACGGATCGCGCGTATGCCTCGCCCGTCTCCCTGTAGGGGGCGGCGCCTCGACGCCCCGCGCGGTGCAATTTCAAGAAGATAAAGGATGTGCGGCGAATCCGTTGCTGGTGACGAATCCGCCGCACATTTTGCCGTTAAGGATACAGGATTCCGCCGGGCCGCCGGGGCGTCGGCCCCTACGGGGTGCGGGGGTGATTGACGGATCGCGCGTATGCCTCGCCCGTCTCCCTGTAGGGGGCGGCGCCTCGACGCCCCGCGCGGTGTAATTTCAAGAAGATGAAGAATGTGCGGCGAATCCGCTGCTGATGACGAATCCGCCGCACATTTTGCCGTTACGGATACAGGATTCCGCCGGGCCGCCGGCCCCTACGGATTCGGGTAAAAACAATCCTCGCACCATTTTGCGGGATTTGTGTCGATGTAATTCCAAATCTCCCGATAATCGTCCTCGCCCCGGATGATGTGGTCATGGTAGGATCGCTGCCATATGTTTTTTCCCAATTCTCTGTTTGCCAGACGCTTCAATCCAGAGACGGCACTTGGTACAGCCGCCGTTGTAGGGGCCGACGCCCTCGGCGGCCCGGCGGCCTCCTCAACGCGCAGGATCAGGTGGATGTGATTCGGCATGATCACGTATTTGTCTACATGAACGCCGGGGATGTTCTCTGTGGACAGGATGTACTTCTCCACAACTTTGCCCGCGTGGGTCAGCACGGTCTGCGGGCCGCCGAAGGCGTCGGCCCCTACGGCGATTTCGGACAGGACGCACTTTCGCTCATGTGTGCAGACCGTGACGAAATACGCCCCGGGCAAGCTGTAATCGTAGCCCGGCAGGCGGGTGCGCTTTCGCTGCGGAAGTTCCATCGAAGTATACCCCCCTCCTGTAGGGGCCGTTCACGAACGGCCCGAAAACGCGGGCGATTCGTGAATCGCCCCTGCGGCATGGAACGAAAACCGTCTCCCTCACCACGTAAACGTGCGGTACTGGATCGCCTCGGCGATATGCGCGCTCTCGATCCGCTCCGCGCCCTCGAGATCGGCGATCGTGCGCGCGACGCGCAGGATGCGGTCGTGGCTGCGGGCCGAGAGGTTCATCGTGTCGAAGGCCGCGCGCAGCAGCGCCTCGCTCTCTTCGTCGAGGGCGCAGAAGCTTCGGAGCTCCTTCGCCCCCATGCGCGCGTTGCACATCGCCCCGTCGCCGAAGCGCCCGCGCTGGACGCCCCGCGCCGCGTTGACGCGCTCGCGCACGGTCCCGGAGCTCTCCGCCGGTTCCCGGCGTCTGAGCTCCGTGAAGTCCAGAGCCGGGACCTCGACGATGAGGTCGATGCGGTCGAGCAGCGGGCCCGAGACCCGCGCGTGATAGCGGCGCACGTCGAACTCGCTGCAGCGGCAGCGGCCCGAGGGGTGCCCGTACCACCCGCATTTGCAGGGGTTCATGGCGCACACCAGCATGAAGCGGCTCGGATAGGTGACCGTGCCCGCCACGCGCGAGACCGTGACCTGCCCGTCCTCGAGCGGCTGGCGCAGCACCTCCAGCGCGTCGGAGCGAAACTCCGGCAGCTCGTCGAGGAAGAGCACCCCGTTGTGGGCCAGGCTGATCTCGCCCGGCCGCGGGGTGGAGCCGCCCCCGGCGAGGCCGGCGGCGGAGACCGTGTGGTGGGGCGAGCGGAAGGGGCGCAGCGCGACGATGGGCTGCTCATGGCTGGTCAGCCCGGCGACGGAGTGGATCTCGGTGCTCTCGAGCATCTCCTCCCGGCTCATGTCCGGCAGGATGCCTGGCAGGCGCTTGGCGAGCATGGACTTGCCCGAGCCCGGCGGCCCGATCATCAGCAGATTGTGCCCGCCCGCCGCGGCGATCTCCAGCGCGCGCTTGACGTTTTCCTGCCCCTTGACCTCGCTGAGGTCGGGCGCACCGGCGCGAAACAGCGCGGGCGCGGGGGCTTCGGCGGGGGAGAGCGCCGCCTCGCCGGAGAGGTGGGCGATCAGCTCGCGCACGGTTTTGACGCCGTAGACCTCCACGCCCTCGGCGAAGGCGGCCTCAGCCGCGTTCTCCGCGGGGACGAAGAGGCGGCGCAGCCCCTCGCGCTCGGCGGCGATGGCCATGGGCAGCGCGCCCTGCACGGCCCGCAGCTCTCCCGTGAGCGACAGCTCCCCGCAGAAGGCGGCGTCCTGCCCGGGGTGGGCGATCGCGCCGGAGGCGGCGAGGATGCCGATCAAAATCGGCAGGTCATAGACCGTGCCGATCTTCTTCGTGTCCGCGGGGGCGAGATTGACCGTCACGCGGCTCTGGGGGAAGCGGAAGCCGCTGTTTTTGACCGCGGCCCGCACGCGCTCGCGCGCCTCCTTGACCGCGGCGTCCGGCAGCCCGACGATATCAAAGCCAGGCAGCCCGTTGGAGATATAGACCTCGGCCCTGACGCCGTAGCCCCCGATCCCGCTGAGCCCGAGACTGTTGATGGTCGCAATCATATATGGCCTCCTGTACATGTTGATGGATGCTTGCCCGACCGTTCACGAACGGCCCGCCTGAAAGGTGCCGGATGTCCGGCACGGGCGATGCGTGAATCGCCCCTGCTCTCCGCAATCTTCAAAAAATCCGGAGACGCGGGGTCTCCGGATTCTTGCGTTTTCTTTATTCCTCGACTTCGCCGACTACCGCGATGTGCAGTTCATCGAGCTGCTTGGGCGTGACCTCGCCGGGCGCGCCCATGAGCACGTCCTGCGCGTTCTTGTTCATCGGGAAGGGGATGACCTCGCGGATCGAATCCTCGCCGGCCAGCAGCATCACCATGCGGTCGACGCCCGGGGCGATGCCCGCGTGCGGCGGCGCGCCGTAGCAGAAGGCGTTGTACATGGCGGGGAATTTCTTCTTGACGTCCTCCTCGCCGAGGCGCACCATCTCAAAGGCCTTGATCATGATCTCGGGGTCGTGGTTGCGCACCGCGCCGGAGCTCAGCTCCACACCGTTGCACACCAGATCGTACTGATCGGCCGTGATGGTCAGCGGGTCGAGCTCGCCGCGCTCGGCTTTGAGCAGCACGTCCAGCCCGCCCGCGGGCATGGAGAAGGGGTTGTGGCAGAATTCGAGCTCGCCCGATTCCTCGCCGATCTCGTACATCGGGAAGTCGACGATCCAGCAGAACTCGTAGCGCTCCCTGTCCATATGCCCCGGCGCCGCGGCGCCGAGCATCTTGCGCAGCACGCCCGCGGTCTTGAGGCACTGATCGCGCTTGCCCGCGGCCACGCCGACGAGACAGCCGGGCGTGAGCCCCAGCGCCTCGACGAGGGCGTCCTTCCTGTCCGCGAGGAATTTGGATACGCCGCCGACTAGCTCGCCCTTTTCGTCCAGACGGAACCAGTAGGGCTTCGCGCCCGCCTGCACCTCCACGTCGGCGCAGAGCTTGTCGATCTGCTTGCGGGTCAGCGCGCAGTCCGTCACGACGACGGCTTTGACCGTGCTGCCCTCCGCGAAGGGGGCAAACTCCGTGCCCCGCACGAGCGTGCCCATGTCCTGCAGCTTGAGGTCGATGCGCAGATCGGGCTTGTCCGTGCCGTAGGTCTCCATGCTCTCGAGATAGGGGATGCGCTTGAAGGGCGCGGAGGAGGCGATATCGTAGCTGCCGTATTTGGCGAAGATCGGGGGCAGCACGTCCTCGAGCACCGCGAACACGTCCTCCTGCGTGGCGAAGGCCATCTCCATGTCGAGCTGGTAAAACTCGCCGGGGGAGCGGTCGCCGCGCGCGTCCTCGTCGCGGAAGCACGGCGCGATCTGGAAATAGCGGTCGAAGCCGGAGGTCATCAGCAGCTGCTTGAACTGCTGCGGGGCCTGGGGCAGGGCGTAGAACTTGCCCGGGTGCTTGCGCGCCGGGACGAGATAGTCGCGCGCGCCCTCGGGGCTGGAGGCCGTGAGGATGGGCGTCGTGATCTCGAGGAAGCCGTGCTCCGTCATGGCCTGACGCAGCGCGGCCACGACATTGCAGCGCAGGATGATGTTCTTCTTGACCGCGGGGTTTCTGAGGTCGAGATAGCGGTATTTCAGACGCTGCTGCTCGTCAGCCTCGCGGCTGCGGTTGATCTCAAAGGGCAGCTCGTTGTAGCGGCAGCGGCCCAGTACCTCGATCTTGTCGGGCACGATCTCGATGTCGCCGGTGGGCAGCTTGGGATTCTTGCTGGCGCGCTCGCGCACCGTGCCCGTGACGGAGATTGTGCTCTCCTTGTTGATAGCCTTGACCGCGCGCATCATGTCCTCGGTCTCGACGACGACCTGCGTGACGCCGTAAAAGTCGCGCACGACCACGAAGGCGAAGTTGCTGCCGACCTCGCGGACATTCTCCATCCAGCCGACGATCGTGACCTGCTGTCCCACGTGCTCCATCCGGAGCTCGCCGCAGGTATGGGTTCTCATCTGTGTCATTTCCGATCTCCTTCCTTATAGACTTCCCCTTGAGGGGAAGCTGTCGCAAAGCGACTGATGAGGTGGAAGCAGAAGCCTCTGAGCGACTCCTTTCAGGCGATGAACAACACCTCATCCGCCCCGGTTTGCGAACTGGGGCACCTTCCCCTCGAGGGGAAGGCGGTTTATTCCCTGATCACGCAGCCCGCGTTCATTTCCGCCACGCGCCCGGCGATGTGCTTCCCGGCCTCCTCGGGCGTGAGCTTGATCTGCTCGCCCGACTGCATATCCTTGACGGAGACCAGGCCTGCGGCCTGCTCGTCCTCGCCGATGAAGACCGCGAAGGGCACGCCGATCCTGTCGGCGTAGCTCATCTTCGCCTTGAACTTCTTCTTCTCGCCGTAGAGCTGTGTGCGCACGCCCGCGCGCCTCAGCGTCGTCGAGACCGCGACGGCGTAGCCCAGCTCCTCGGTCATCGGCAGCACCAGCGCGTCGCAGGGCGCGGTGACGAGCTCGTCGGACAAAAGCCCCTGCTCGCCCAGCACGTAGAACAGCCTCGTCAGCCCGATGGAGATGCCCACGCCGGGCAGCTGCTTGTCGGTGTAGTACTCGGCCAGATTGTCGTAGCGCCCGCCCGAGCAGATGGAGCCGATCTCCGGGTGCTCGGTCATCTCGGTCTCGTACACCGTGCCGGTGTAGTAATCCAGCCCGCGCGCGATCGTGAGGTCGACGGCG
Organism: Oscillospiraceae bacterium; assembly: GCA_024691985.1. GTDB lineage: Bacteria > Bacillota > Clostridia > Oscillospirales > Oscillospiraceae > Limivicinus. Next base: position 58,466 of record JAILNC010000126.1, read on the forward strand.
AAGTTCTCCTCCGGCACGCCGAAGTCGGCAAGGTACTTGGCCACGGTGTTCAGCTCGTCCAGGCCCTGGTCGAAGACCTCGTCCATGCCGCGGTAGCGCTCGAGGGCGGAAAGCACCTCGGCGTTCGTGCCGCGGATGGCCATGAAGTCCAGCACGTTTTCGGCCTTGCAGGGCAGCATCTTCACCTCGTCGATGAGCAGGAGCTTGACCTTCTCGGGCCCGATCTTGTCGATCTTGTCGACCGTGCGCATGATCTCCCCGGCCTTCTCCTGCATGCCGTTCATGCGGTAGAAGCCGTTTAAGAGCTTGCGGTTGTTGACGCGGATCCTGAACTTCTTCAGCCCCAGCCGCGTGAAGGTGTCGTAGATGATGGCGGGGATCTCCGCCTCGTTGAGGATGTCGAGCTTCCCGTCGCCGATCACGTCGATGTCGGCTTGATAGAACTCGCGGAAGCGGCCCCTCTGGGCTCTTTCGCCGCGGTAGACCTTGCCGATCTGGTAGCGGCGGAAGGGGAAGGAGAGCTCCGCGTAATGCGCCGCGACGTACTTGGCCAGCGGCACGGTCAGATCGAAGCGCAGCGCGAGATCGCTGTCGCCCTTCTGGAAGCGGTAGATCTGCTTCTCGGTCTCGCCGCCGCCCTTGGCGAGCAGGACCTCGGCCGACTCGATGACCGGCGTGTCCAGCGGCGTGAAGCCGTACAGGGAATAGCTCTCGCGCAAAACCTGCATCATGCGCTCCATCTTCATCTGCTGCGCGGGCGGCAGCTCCATGAATCCGGACAGCGTCCGGGGCGATACCTTTGCCATAATCTGGTTTCCTTTCAGGCAGTAAGACGGGATGACGGCGCGAGAGCGCAGTCATCCCGTGCAGTTTTTTCGGCTGATGCGGACCGCTTATCTCTTCTGCGGGTTGACGATGTTGCGCCAGTCGAGATCGCCGCGCCGCAGGCCCTGCACCAGCACCTCGGCCGTGGCCGCGTTCGTGGCGAAGGGGATTTGATATTGGTCGCACAGTCTCTCGATCTTGTTGATGTCGTCAAAGCCCTTGGGGTTGGTCGGGTCGCAGAAGAAGAGCACAAGGTCGATCTCGTTGAAGGAGAGCCTCGCGCCGATCTGCTGGGCGCCGCCCTGCTCCGCGTGCAGGTAGAGCGTGATGGGCAGGCCCGTGGCCTCCGCGACGAGCTTGCCGGTCACGTGCGTGGCGCACAGGTTGTGCTCGGCCAGGATGCCGCAGTAGGCGATGCAGAACTGGACCATCAGTTCTTTTTTCCGGTCATGTGCCATTAATGCTATATTCATACGGGTACTCCGTTTCTCAGCGATTCACAGAAACACTCTCAATACGGCGTAATTATAACCGCATCTTCCAGAAAATTCAATCACCAAATGATAAAAAACCAAACTTTTTTGAAACAAAGTCAGAATTTTTGAAGGAATATACAGTGTTTTCCTACCGAAGCAGCGTCATTTCCGGGTCCGAGGTGTCGCTGTAGCTCTTGATCGTGATGTAGGCGTCCATGATCTGCCGCGCGATAAACTGCACGTCGGCGCCCGCGCCGCCGCGTTCGACCACGACGAAGATCGCGACCTCCGGGTCCTTGAAGGGCCCGTAGCACATGAAGATGCCGTCGTTCTGGATGCCCTCGCCCTTCTGGGCGGTGCCGGTCTTGCCGGCGCAGCGCCAGGCGCAGGGGACCCAGATGTTGGCGTTGGTCTCGTTGACGTAGTCGTTGAGCACCAGCCACATCCCCTCGTGCACCGCGTCCCAGTTGTACTGCGCGGTCTCCACGGTGGACATGACGCGGGCCTCGCGCTCGTAGAGCTTCTGGCTGTAGTCGTAGTTGCGGATGGCCTTGATGATGGAGGCGGAATAGCGCGTGCCGGAGTTGGCGACGGTGGCGCAGTATTCGGCCATCTGGATCGGCGTGAACACGGAGTCGGACTGGCCGATGGCGGCCTGCAGCGTGTCGCCGATGCGCCACTCGCTCCCCGCGTAGTCCTGGTGGTTGGCGCGGTTGGACATGTTGCCCTTGGCCTCCACGAGCTCGATGCCGCTGTACTGGCCGAGGCCGAAGGCGGCGGCGAACTGGCCCATGTCGTCGACGCCGAGATCGTTGCCGACGGTGTAGAAGAAGTAGTTGCACGAGTCGCGGATGGCGGTGGTGACGTTCTCCTCCGGGTGGGTCAGGTGCTCCTTTTTGTTGACGTTCCAGATCCAGCATTCCGGGGCGTAGCCTTCGGCCGCGTACCTTGTGTACACGCCCTGGCACTTGACCTTGGTCTCGGTGTTGATAATGCCCTTGGTCAAGCCCGCGATGGCCGTGCAGGGCTTGAAGGTGGAGCCGGGGGCGTAGGTGCCGAGCAGGGCGCGGTTGAAGAGCGGGGCGTTCTCGGCCTCGAGCAGCTGCTGGTAATCCTCGATGATGCGCGACACGTCGTAGGTCGGCCAGCTCGCGAGGGCGAGGGGCTCGCCCGTCTTGACGTTGACGACCACGGCGGAGGCGCCGGTGATGTTGTCCTTGAGATCGACGTTGTAGTCGCCGCGGGCGGTGCCCTCGGCGCGCTTCTGGGCGATGTTCTTCTTGAGGATCTCCACGCCGTTGCCCAAAATGCGCTCGGTCTGCTCCTGCAGCACCATGTCGATGGTCAGATAGATGTGGTTGCCGGGCACGGGCTCCTTGATATACTCGGTGGCGAGGATGGTGCCGGCGGAGTTGCGCGTCTCGCGCACCTTGCCGTCCGTCCCGTGCAGGTAGTTTTCAAAGGCGTACTCGATGCCGTCCTTGCCGACCATGGCGTCGGTGGAATACTCGAGCAGGGAGTATTTCTCAAACTCCTCCTGGGTCATCAGGCCCACGTAGCCGAGGATGTGCGCGGCGTAGTCCGTGGAATACTGGCGGATGTAGGCGCGCTTGACCTCGATGCCCACCAGCTTGTTCTCCATGATGGAGGAGATCAGGTTCATGCTGGCGTCCTCGACGAAGACGTAGTCGGCGGTGTTGATGGCGTAGCGGACGTTGATGGAGTAGCGCACGCCCGCGATCATGCGCATCTCAATGGCGGAGTAGCGGTTGTCGATGTTGTAGCGCGTGCGCATGTAGCTCATCAGCTCGACCGCGGTGCAGTTGGGGTCCAGACCCTGGCGCACGAAGTAGGCCTCGAGCATGGTGCGCTGGATGGCGGTCATGTTCGGGTCGTATTCAAAGGGGGGCTCCATGGTGATGGGCAGATCGTCGGTATACTCGTCGCCGAAGCCGCGCACCATGCTCACCAGCTCCAGAATGACGGAGTTGGGGTCCTCGTTGGCAAAGAGCTTGTCGGTGTCGATGCGGAGGTTGTAGCACTCGGCGTTCGAGACCAGCACGCGGCCGTAGCGGTCGAGGATGTTGCCCCGGGCGGCGGTGACGGTGCGGGTGGTCTGCGTCAGCTCGTTGGCGCGGTTGTAGTAGGCCTCGCCCTGGATGATCTGCAGTTGATACAGGAAGTACAGGTAGATCACGAGCAGCACAGCCGCGATGCCGGCCATCGCGGCG
>JAILNC010000009.1 GCA_024691985.1 Oscillospiraceae bacterium
CGCCGCGACGGCGAAGCCCGCCGCGACGCCCGCGCCCACCGCCACGCCCGCCCCGACCGAAAAGCCCTGGTACAGCATCTTCGGATGATCACCGCTAACGCGAAAAGCCCATCGGTTCCGATGAACCGATGGGCTTTTTGCTTATTCTCCCGGCAGGTAGTCCAGGGGGTCGACGCTCATGCCGTCGACGGCCATGGCGAAATGCAGGTGGGTGGCCTGTCCGATCTCGCACAGGGCGGTCGTGCCGACGGCGCCGATCACGTCCCCGGTTTCGACCCGGTCTCCCGCGCCGACCGCGGGCAGGTCCGCGAGGTTTGCGTAGCAGGCGGTGCTGCCGTCGCCGTGGTCGACGGTGACGACCGTGCCGTAGAGGCCGTCGTTCTCGACGCTCTGCACTACGCCGCCGCGGGCGGCGACGACCGTCTGCCCCAGCGGAGCGAGGATGTCCACGCCGTTGTGCGTGCGCCAGTCGCGCAGGGTGACGTCATAGTGCAGGGACTGCACGTCGTGCAGGCGCTCCGGCTCGCCCTCCACGGGCCAGACGAAGAAGACGCCCTCTGTCTCTTCCGCCTCGTTCCAGACCGGCTGGACCGCCTCCGCCGGCTCCTCAAGCGTCACCGAGGGCAGCGCGGCGGTCTCGACGCGCTCCTCGCGCGGCGCGGGCGTGATGATGACCGTCTCGACCCGCTTTTCCTCAAAGCCCGCGCCGGCCGGTGCCAGCTCCTCCATAGCCCCGTTTCCCGCGGCCATCATCCAGGCGGAGAGCCCGATGACGGCGGCGCACAGGAAAAGGACTATGTAGAAGCCCTTGCCTGTCATAAATCCCTCCAGCCTTCCGCCGGAGCTGTTGCTGCTCATACTGAAAACCTCCGTGTGTGTTTTTGGATTGCAAGGCTATATTTCCCTGCGCACGGAGGTTTTATACGGAAAAGCTGAAATTATTTGGCGGCTTTTTTCAGCGCCTCGGCGGCGGCTGCGCGCTCGGCGCAGATCTCCTCCCAGGTCTTCTGGCCGCGCATGCACTCGTCCAGACGCCTGAGCTCCGCGGGCACGTCGATCTTCTGCGGGCAGGCGCGCACGCACTGGCCGCAGGAGATGCAGTCGCCGGCGTGCTTTCCCTCGCCCAGGGCGGTGTAGCGGGCGACGGTATTGAAGCTCGCGGAGACGGCCATGTCGTTGGCCATGGCGAGCATCGTCGGGATGTCGAGATGCTTCGGGCACCCGGCGCAGCAGTAGCGGCAGCCGGTGCAGGGGATGAGCCGCGCCAGCGAGGCCGCGACCTCGTCGAGCAGGGCGAGCTCTTCCCCGCTGAGCGGCCTGTCCTCCGAGAAGGTCTTGAGATTGTCCTGCATCTGGGCGAGATTCGACATGCCGCTGAGGATCATCGTGGGCTTCGGGACCGTGCGCAGCCAGCGGAAGGCCCAGGCGGGGATGCTCTCGTCCGGACGGGCGGCGCGCAGCTTCGCCTCCGTCGCCTCGTCAAAGTGCGCGAGTCTGCCGCCGCGCACCGGCTCCATGACCCAGACGGGGATGCCCGCCGCGCGCAGGATCGAAACCTTCTGTTCGGCGTCCTGCAGCGTCCAGTCCAGATAATTCAGCTGGATCTGACAGAACTCCATATGCTCCCCGTACAGGGCGAGGAAGCGCTCGAGCCCCGCGGGCGCGGCGTGGCAGGAGAAGCCGAGATGCCGGATGCGGCCCGCGGCCTTCTGCGCCAGGAAGTAGTCCATGTAGTGATTGTCGGGGTTCGCGTACCAGGCCAGGGAGCTCTCGTTGACGTTGTGCAGCAGATAGAAGTCGAAGTATTCCACGCCGCACTTTCTGAGCTGGTCCTCAAAGACCTCCTCCGGCACGAAGTGCTTGACGCCCTTGACGTTCTGGTGGCCGGGGAACTTGTCGGCCAGATGCCAGCTCTCGCGGGGATAGCGCGCGAGCGAGGCACAGAGCGCGACCTCGGACAGGCCGCCGTGGTAGGGGTAGGCGGTGTCGTAATAGTTGACGCCCGCGGCCATCGCGGCGTCCACCATACGGTCGAGCTCCGCCTGATCGATCTTTCCCTGCGTGTCCAGCGGCAGGCGCATCGCGCCGAAGCCGAGCGCGGAGAGCTTCAGATCCTGAAAATCGTTGTACAGCATTGTTCCGCCTTCTTTCGTTAGCAATCCGGTTCCTGACTTCATCATACCATCCGCGCCCGGGTTGGGCAAGAGAAAAAGGCTTTTGCATGGGTTCATTTTTGCATCAGCCTTTCCGCTTGACAAACGCCGGGTTTTATGTATAATAAGGATTATATAACAGCAATTACAGAAAGGAGTCCGCCATGCCGCCGAAGGTCAAGGTCACAAAAGAGATGGTCGCCGACGCCGCCTTTGCGCTTATCCGGGAGAAGGGGCACGAGAATCTGAACGCCAGGGCGATCGCGGAATACCTGGGCTGCTCCACCCAGCCCGTACTGTACAACTTCAAAACGGTGGACGAGATCCGCGCGGCCGCCTACGAGCTCGCCGATCGGTACCACACGGCGTTCATCATGCCCGACGGCTCGGAGGAAGACCCGATGCTCGCCCTGGGGCTCAACTACGTGCGTTTCGGGTACGAAGAGAAGAAGCTGTTCCGCTTCCTGTTCCAGACGGACAAGTTCGGCGGGATGGACGTGGACGCGCTGCTGGCCGACCCGGATCTGTCCGGCATTCTGGACGTCATGGCGAAGGGGCTGGGCTGCGGGACGGACGAGGCCCGCGAGATGTTCCTGGCCTTCTTCTGCGCGGCGCACGGCCTCGCGAGCCTGCTGGCGAACAACTCGATGGAATATGAGCAGGGGCAGTGCGGAAAGATGCTGGAGAGCGTCTTCTTCGGCATGCTCGCCGCCCGGAAAGGAGAAGCAAATGCGTAGACTGTATGAGAAAAAGGAGCTGCTTTTCGCGCTGCTGTGGATCCTCGCGTACTGTCTGGTCATGGCGCCGGTCAAGGGGCGCTTCGGCTATGCAAGCCCCTGGATGCTGCTTGCGCTGCTGGTCTTCGCGGCGGGGATCGCGGCGTTCGTGCGGAGCAATCATCTGGAAAAGAAGTACGGCCTTGCCAGGTGGCCGAGGGACACAAAGAGATTTCTCTGCTTCCTGCCGATGTGGATCCTCGCCACGGGCAATCTCTGGGACGGCTTCGCGCCGTCCTATCAGGGCGCGGCGCAGCTGATCGCCGTGCTGTCGATGATCCTTGTCGGCTTTGTGGAGGAGATGCTTTTCCGCGGCTTTCTGTTCCGGGCGCTGATCACAAAGGAGAAGGCCGTCACGGCGATCGTCATCACGTCCCTGACCTTCGGTATGGGCCATATCGTCAACCTGCTCGCCGGGCAGGCGAGTCTGGAGACCGCCGTGCAGATGGTCTTCGCGGTGGTCTGGGGCTTCATCCTGACCATGGTGCTCTACAAGAGCGGCAGTCTGCTGCCGTGCATCCTCGCCCACGCGATGATCGACGTGTTCTCGCTCTTCGGTGCGGACGTTCCGCTGGTCGACGCGATCTGCATCGGCGCGACGATCGTCGTCGGGAGCCTGTACTGCCTGTATCTAAGCAGATTGAAAACGGAGAAGAACGGAGAACAGACATGACGGAGACAAAGCGGATCAGGATACGGCCCGCGGACAGGGAAGAGATGGAACGCATCATCGATGCGGCGCAGGATGAGGAGCTCAAAAAGGCCTGCGGCGAGATGCTTGCGGGATGTCTGGAACACCCTGCGCAGTGGGAATGGTACGCGATGTGGAGCGTCGAGCGCGACGACGGGAGGACCGTCGGGGAGCTCTGCTTCAAGGGCCTCGAGGAGGGCAGAAACCCCGAGATCGGCTACGGCATCCTGGAAGAATACCGGGGCCGGGGCTATGCCGCCGAGGCGGTGGCCCTCGCGCTGGACTGGGCGTTTTCGCATCCGGAGGTCGAGGCCGTCGAGGCGGAGACGGACAAAGACAACCTCGCCTCGCAGAGGGTCCTCGCGAAATGCGGCTTTCGGGCGAAGGGCGAGATCGGGGAGGAAGGCCCCAGATTTATCGTTTACAGGAGGAAAGACATGGAAAACGGCACATACACGATCCGTCTGGAGGAAAAGGAAGAGCGGCGGGAGGTAGAAAACCTGGTCCGGGAGGCGTTCTGGAACGTCTACCGCCCGGGCTGCAGCGAGCACTATGTGATCCACGTGCTGCGCGACGATCCGGCCTTTGTGCCGGAGCTGGACTTTGTCATGGAGCAGGACGGTAAGCTGATCGGGCAGAACATGTTCATGCGCACGCGCATCGACGCGGACGACGGGCGCGTCGTCCCGGTGCTGACCATGGGCCCGATCTGCATCACGCCGGCGCTCAAACGGAAAGGCTACGGCAAGGCCCTGCTGGACTATTCGCTGGAGAAGGCCGCGGCGCTCGGCTTCGGGGCCGTGCTGTTCGAGGGCAATATCGGCTTCTACGGCAAGAGCGGCTTCGACTACGCCAGCCGCTTCGGCATCCGCTACCACGATCTGCCGGAGGGGGCGGACGCGTCCTTCTTCCTCTGCAAAGAGCTGCAGCCGGGCTGTCTCGATGGCATCACGGGCGTGTATCAGACGCCGCAGGGCTACTACGTGGACGACGCCGACGTCGAAGAATTCGACAAAGACTTCCCGCCGAAGGTGAAGCGCAAGCTGCCGGGGCAGCTCTTCGACTGAGCCGCGCGCCCGGCGAGGTTTCCGGACGAATGAATGAAAAGAAGGCGAGGGAAAAGCGATGGCGTTTGATTTCAAGAAGGAATACAAAGAGTTCTATATGCCGAAGAACAGCCCGCAGATCGTGGACGTCCCGGCGGCAAACTTTGTCGCGGTCCGGGGGAAGGGCGATCCGAACGAGGAGGGCGGCGCGTATCAGCAGGCGATCGGCGTGCTGTACGCCGTCGCGTACACGCTGAAAATGAGCTATAAGACCGAGCGCCGCATCGAGGGCTTTTACGATTACGTCGTGCCGCCGCTCGAGGGCTTCTGGGAGCAGGAGGGCAGAGAGGGCTTCGACTATGCCGATAAGTCGGCGTTTCGCTGGATCTCGGTCATCCGCCTGCCGGACTTCATCACGAAAGAGGACTTCGACTGGGCGGTGGAGACGGCGTCGAAGAAGAAAAAGCTCGACTGCTCGGGCGCGGTGTTTCTGACGCTGGAGGAGGGCCTGTGCGTACAGATCATGCACGGCGGCCCCTTCGACGACGAGCCCGCGAGCGTGGCGCTCATGGACCGCTATCTTGCGGAAAACGGCTATGAAAACGACTTCTCGTCCGGGCGGCTCCACCACGAGATCTATCTCTCCGACGCCCGCAAGGTCGCGCCGGAGAAGCGGAAAACCGTGATCCGCCATCCGATCCGGCGCAAAGCAACGCAGGCCTGACGGGGCGGATGAAAAGAAAACGGCTGCTGCAAAGCGATTTGCAGCAGCCGTTTGTTTCGTTTATGCGTTCGGTTTCAGGGTATAGAGATCGTTCTGGCCTCTCGCGCGCAGGATGCCGTCCGTGCCCAGGTAGTACACCAGGCCGCCCTCGGTCCTCCAGGTCGCGTCGTTGTATTCCGTGACCTTCTCGGCTTTGCCGTCGGCGCGGTAGACAGTCATGGTCTTCCCGGTGGGCGTCGGCTTCAGTCCCTCCTGGACCGTGATGGACGCGGTGGCTGTTTTCGTGCCGCCGGCGTCGTTGAGGAAGAGGCAGTAGACCTTCCAGCCGTTGAGCTCCTTCGGGATGTTCTCGAGGGTCAGATCCTTTCCGTATCCGTTGATGATCGTCAGCTTCGGGAATTCCTTCTGCATCTGGATATAGTCAAGATCCTTTTTCCCGTCCGGGCTGATAAAATGCCATTCGGCGTACTTGGCGTTCTCGTAGCGCGTGACGAACTGGCATTTGCCACCCACCGGCACCTTCTCGCTGCCCGGGTCCTTGGTGACGACCGGCAGCTTCGCGGTGGGCGCGGGCGTGGGCGTGGGCGTCGGGGCCGGGGTCGGCGTGGGCTCCGGCGTAGGCTCCGGGGTCGGTTCGGGCG
>JAILNC010000037.1 GCA_024691985.1 Oscillospiraceae bacterium
CGGCTCCGTCCGCCTCTGCGAGGCCTACGGTCACCCCGAGTTCTCCATGAGCGTCAAGAAGCAGGAGATCCCCGCCTACGACGCCCGCGCCATCCAGGGCATCGGCATCAACTACGCCACCGCCAACTGCGGCGCCGCCCATGTCCGCGGCTACATGATCGCGCCCGAAGTGCTCGGCATCCCCGCGCAGCTCGACCGCACCGTCACGGAGGAGAAGGCCGGCTGGGCCAAGACCTTCCAGGATCTGACCGCTGTCATCGACTCCATGGGCACCTGCCTGTTCACCTCCTTCGCGCTCGGCGCGCCGGAGTACACCGCGCTGCTCAACGCCGCCACCGGCACGGACTACACGCCCGAGCAGGTCCTCGAGATCGGCGACCGCATTTTCAACATCGAGCGTATGTTCAACAAGGCCGCCGGCATGAAACCTGAGGACGACCGCCTGCCCAAACGTCTGCTGACCGAGCCCATCTCCAACGGCCCCTCCAAGGGCATGGTCTCCAAGCTGGACGTCACCCTGCCGCAGTACTACGAGGCCCGCGGCTGGGTCAACGCCTTCCCGACCGACGAGACCCTCAAGAAGCTGGGTCTTGACGAGTGCGTCGGAAAATAAGTATAATACGCGTAAAGGGAGAGGCTTCTCGCCTCTCCCTTTTTTCAAGCCGTTGACAAAGGGTCGACAGCTTGAAAAAAGCGAAAATGGAAACCTTCAAAACAGTTCCCGTTTTCGCACAGATCGAACGCGAAAGGGGGCTCCCCGCCCCCTCTCACTGTCTCCCCTTGCGTGTCGGAACACTGCCGCATGGGTTCGTCTATAATCTGTAAGGACGTGATTTCATGATCGAAGTACGCTTTTTCGCCACCCTGCGCGAAGGCCGGGGAAAGATCAGCGAGATCCCTGCGGAGGAGGTCTCCTCCGCGGGCGATATCCTCCGTCGTTTTGACATCCCGACTGAGGAAGTGTCCATCCTGCTGATCAACGGATTTCATTCCAAACCGGAGGATGCGGTGAAGGACGGCGATATCATCTCGCTCTTCCCGCCGGTGGGGGGCGGCTGAGCCGATGGACCAACGCTATATCCGAAATCTCGGCGCGCTCACGGAGGCCGAGTGCGCCCTGCTGCGGGAGAAGACCGTGCTCGTCGCCGGCTGCGGCGGACTCGGCGGCTATCTGATCGAGATGCTGCTCCGCCTCGGCGTGGGAGAGATCCGCGCGGCGGACGGCGACCGCTTTGAGGCCTCCAACCTGAACCGGCAGCTGCTCTCCGCACCGGGGGTCCTCGGCAGATCAAAGGCGGAGGTCGCGGCGGAGAGAGCCGCGGCGGTGAATCCGGACGTCCGCTTCGTCGCCGCCCCGGAGTTCGTGACGGAGGCGAACGCCGGTCAGCTCATCCGGGGCTGCGACGCGGTGCTGGACGCGCTGGACAATATCGCGTCCCGGCGCATGTTGGCAAAGGCCTGCAGTGATGCGCGGATCCCCATGATCCACGGGGCCATTTGCGGCTGGAGCGCGCAGGCGGCGATCATACTGCCCGGCGACGGCATGCTGGACTGGATCTACCCGGAGGGCGCCGCCCTGAAAAGCAAGGCGTCGCTCTCCTTCACGCCGCCCTTCTGTGCCGCACTGCAGACGGCGCTCTGCGTCCGGCTGCTGACCGGCCGCGAGGTCGAGGCCGGAAAGCTCTATATTGCGGATCTCCTGGACATGGAGATGGAAAGCCTGTTCTGAACACAGGCGACGGGAAAAGCGATGGAAGATCAGATCCGAAAACTGTATGTGGAGGCCTCCTCCCGCTGCAATCTGGCCTGCAAGATGTGCTTTCGCCACAGCTGGATCGGCGAGCGCTTCGGCGACCTCGATCCGGCGATCTTTGCGCGGGTGATGGATGACCCCGTCCTGTCCGGGACCGAGACTGTTTTCTTCGGCGGCATGGGCGAGCCGCTGGTCCATCCCGCGCTCGCGGAGATGGCCGCCCTTGCCTCAGCCCGCGGGAAAAAGGTCGAGCTCGTCACGAATGGAACGCTGCTGAGCGAAGAAAAAGCCCGGGAGCTTCTGGACGCGGGCGTCACGCGCATCTGGGTCTCCATCGACGAGCTTTACGAGAACTACGGCAAGATCCAGATCGGCAGCGATTTCGGTCTGGTCCTTGGCAACCTGAAAGCCTTCAACGCGCTGCGCCGGGGTACGGACGTACGCCTCGGCATGACGGCCGTCGTCATGCGCGACAATATCGCAAGCCTGCGGCGCATCCGCGAATTCGCCGAACGCTTCGAGGCCGACGACCTGAACCTGAGCCATATCATCCCCAACCGCGTCGAGGATATCGAGCAGGCGCTCTGGCCCATGTGCGACGTGGCCGCCATCAAGGCCGTCACCGACAAGCTCGGCTACACCTGGCGCTTTGAGGGCTTTGAGCTCGGCACGGAGATCCCCATGTTCAAGTTCTCACAGCGCTACAGGGATCTGCTGTTCCCGGACGAGAAGAGTATGCGGGACGCGGAGTTCTTTTCCTGGAAAGGAAAGCCCGCCACCCGCCGCGAAAACTGGTGCCGCTTTATCGAGGAGGGACACTGCTTCATCCGCTGGGATGGGGACGTCTCGCCCTGCATGGGGCTGCTGCATACGGCGGACACCTTTCTGGGCGCGCACAAGCGCCGCATCCGGCATCATTCCTTCGGAAACGTCTGCAATCAGCGCCTCGGCGAGATCTGGAACAGCGCGGAATACCGCGGCTTCCGCGACCGCGTGCATGCGTTTCACTTTGCTCCCTGTCTGTTCTGCGGCGGCTGCGAGCTGCTGGAGGAGAACAAGACCGATTGCATCGGCTCTCTCGCCCCCACCTGCGGCGGCTGCCTCTGGGGTCAGGGCTTCGCCGTCTGCCCGTGAAAAAGGGAAAGGCTTGTTTTCTTACGAAAACAAGCCTTTTGTTACCCTTTGTATGAGTGCCGCGGGATCGAAGCGCTGACCTGTCCGGCGCAGACGCCGCCCAGCCCGCCGGAGGCGGGCCATGATTGAAAGGCAAGAGGTCAGCGGCTGCACGAACATTCTTTTGTAATCCGACGTCACTGGCGATACAGCCCCAAAACGACGTCCGCAAGCGAGTATTTCCCCGTTCGATCCTAAGCGTCTGGGCGGATACTCCGCCGACTCGCCAGACCGGATCTGTGTCCTCACTGAGCGGTGTAAAGCTCGCGTACGGCGCGGCAACGGCCTGCAGCGTCTCCAGACGCTGCAGCTTTTCATATACTTCTTCTCGCCCGGCCGGGAAAACTGACGTCTTGCGTACAACCATTCAAGTTTTCGCTCCTTTTGAGGTGACGAAATCCGGCAGGCATTCAGCTCTGGAAAAACACCCTCTGGCTCCGCGTGCCGTCATATCAACGATTGGATTCATTGCTTACGCCTTTCTGAGGCAAAAATCGCAGCGCTCCGCACCTTTGCCGAGCGTTCCAGTCCGCTCAAACTTCAAGCCCGGAAGCCGGCCGTAGATCCTTTCGTCGTTTTCACAGAAGATTTTCGTGAGCTCCGGGCAGCCCAGCTCCGTAAAGGTCCGGCAATACGGGCATGAGGTGATATCCATCCGGTATTCGCCCTTCTTTTTCGGATAGAAAACGTTTTGAAAGCCGTTGCCCGCGCCGAAGAGTTTCTTCGTCATCGGGTCCCAGGCTTTGACAAACAGGCTCTGCATCCCCGGCAGCCGCATCAGCTTTTGGAGCTTTTTCTCTATCTCCGCGCAGAGCCGAACAGCGGCGTCCTCGATGACCCTATAGGCTTTCTCCGGCCCTATGGCCTCCTTCACAGTCAGATAGATCGCCGCGGACGGGAGGATCCTGCTGTCCGTGTGCATATGCACGCCCTTGGGAAGATCGCCGTACCGGGTCAAAAGATCCTCAAGCTTCACGGTTGCTGCCTGCCACAGGGCGTCACTTTGAGCTTTCGGCAGGGCCTTGTCCAGCTCAGCCTTGATGACAGCTTTCTTTTTCATGATCTTTTCTGCTTTGTTCATCATTATCATCTTTCCTTCTTTACACTGAGCAGCAGGCCGTTTTCGGTCTCGCACAGCTCGTATTCCTGTGCCAGCGGATTCCGGTCTCCGCAGATGCAGTAGTCGCAGCAGTCAGCGGTCACGCAGGTGCCTTCCCGGATCAGCGCCGCATGGAGCTTTCGCATGGCCATGTGGTCACAGTTGCACATCAGCGGGAGCACGTCCTCCAGGTGATGCCGCTTGGCAAACTCCGCGTTGGGACATTGGGTAAAGCTGTATCGGATGACGCCGCTTGACTTGTCGTAGGAACAAAAACCCATCCGAAACGAAGCCGGAAAGCGCTTGATCTCCTCTACGCGGATATCGTTGGCTTTTTTGAATATCCGATTTGCCAGCCGGTTGTCCAGCGGACGATTCAGGTCAAAAACCTTCCCCAACTTGTCAAAGCTGCCGAAGAAGCTTTTGTATACTTCCCGCTGGAT
>JAILNC010000072.1 GCA_024691985.1 Oscillospiraceae bacterium
CTTGACCTCGGCGTAGGGGTAGGCGCCGATGTAGCCGATCTTGGCCTGGTCGGCGGTGATCTTGCCCTCCTCGATCATCTGGTTGAGCTTCATGCCCGCGGCGACGCCGCCGAGGTAGCGGCCCTCAAAGATGGTCGCGAAGGCGTTGTGGAAGTTGGCAAGGCCGGCGGAGTGGGCCTGGGTGCCGGTGGCGTGGCAGAACTGGACGTCGGGGAACTCCTTGGCGGCCTGGATCATGAAGGACTCGTGGCCGAAGGAGTCGGCGAAGACGACGTTGCATCCGGCGTCGACGAGCTCGGCGGCGGCGTCATAGCACTCCTGGCCCTCGGGGATATTGGTCTTGATGACGTAGTCGACGCCGCAGTTCTCGCAGGCCTGCTTGGCGGCGTTCATGAAGTTGAGGTCGTAGGTGGAGGTCTCATCGTGCAGGAAGATGAAGCCGACCTTGACATTTTTGACCTCGTCGCTCGTCAGCGTGCTGACGTCGAAGGGGGTGGAGTCGTTGTCGAAGGGGAAGGTGGGCTCGGGCGTGGCCTCGGGCTCGGCCTTCTGGCCGCAGGCGGCCAGCGCGAACACCATGGTCAGCGCGAGAAGCAGGGCGATGATCTTTTTCATGTTTGTCTCCTTTTCAAATTGTCCGTATGGCTTTATGACTGCTTACGGGTCGGGCCGCGCGGCCCGAAGGGGCGTCGGGAAAAAAGGGGGCGCTGCCATGAAAGAGCAAGCAGGATCCTTCATGGCAGCGTCCGTGCGCAGAGGCTGCACTGGCGCGGACGATCGGCGCCCGGTACCAATGCAAATATTCCAGAGGGCGAAGCGAAACGCTGCGTCCCTTCAGAATCGATCGATAGTCCGGTCATTTACGGCGTCCGGGTAGAAACTTCAAATCCATATCATTTGCTTATATCGAGCGAGTATTCAGTTGTCATCTGATGGCTTGAAAATACCACGCTTTTCGCCAAAAGTCAACTGTTTTTCTTGTAAGTTTTTGCCAATTTCCGGCCGTATTTTTGTACAGCCTGCACAAAATTTGACCCGCTTCTGACAAGTGCTTCCGCTTTTTGAAGCAACCCCGGCAAAACCGGCTGCGGCGGCGTTCCGAATCAGCAGAAGGTGATGCCGCTGTCGTCCATGGCGGCGATGCGGGCGAGGGATTCGACGCGCAGGCCCTCGGCCCGGAGCCTGTCGCCGCCGCCCTGGAAGACCTTCTCGATGGCGATGCCCGCGCCGACCGCCGTGCCGCCGGCCTGTTCGACCAGCGCCTTGAGCCCGACGAGGGCCGCGCCGGTGGCGAGGAAGTCGTCGATGAGCAGGACCTGCTCGCCGGCGCGCAGGTAGTCCTTCGACACGACGACGGTGTTGGTGTTGCCGTGGGTGAAGCTCGGCACCTCGGCGCAGTAGAGCGCGTCGGAGAGATTCTTCGTCTTGCTCTTCTTGGCGAAGACGACCGGGCAGCCGAATTCGAGCCCGACCAGGATCGCGATGGCGATGCCGGAGGCCTCGATGGTGAGCACGCGATCCACGCGCACGTCTGCGAAGAGGCGCTTGAATTCCCGCGCCATCTCCCGCAGCAGCATCGGGTCCATCTGGTGATTGAGAAAGCTGTCGACCTTGAGGATGCCGCCGGGCAGCAGCCTGCCGTCGGTCAGGATACGCCGTTCGAGCAGTTCCATCGCAAATCCCTCCGTAATACCTTGTAACGCTTAAAACTTTACGTGTCATCTCGACCGAGCGAAGCGAGCGGAGAGATCTTTTGCCGGTATTGCAATTCTTGTAAAGATTTCTCGACTTCGCTGCGCTGCGCTCGAAATGACAAGTTTTCAGTGTTACATCGCAGTAGTTTGTCTGATACAGAAACTATACATCATCCCCCGCGGGCGTGTAAAGTAGGTTTAAGAAGAAAAAGCCCGTGCCCGGGCCTTCAATGTGCAGCCAGGCTCCAGGCTCTGCCGGCGAGTCGAAGGATCTTAAACGCCCGGATTTCCGGGTTGTAAGATCCCTCGGCCGCGCTCGGGACGACACAAGCCTCTGGCCTGCAGACAGCCTGAGCGCCCGGCAGAAGAAGGGGGCGTACTTTTTCATGCATCATTGACATCGCCCGGGACCCGGTGTATAATCCGTTTTGTGAAAATCGCCAAAGAAACGGCATCGCTTTTGACTCTGACGATGAACACAAAACAGTATTACAGGAGGAACGACATGAAAAAGACACTCGCACTTGTTCTCGCGCTGGTCATGATCTTCGCGCTGGCCGCCTGCGGCCAGAAGACCGAGCCCGCGCCTGCCGCCGCACCCGCTGCGGCTCCCGCCGCCCCCGCGGACGCGCCCGCGGCTGCGGCCGATCCCATGGACGAGCTGATCGCCGCCGCCAAGGCCGACGGTGAGCTGGTCGTCTACGGCTCCTGCGAGGAGGATTACCTCGCCGCCGCATGCCAGAACTTCGAGAAGCTCTACGGCATCAAGACCACCTATCAGCGCCTGTCCACCGGCGAAGTCCCCGCCAAGATCGAGGAGGAGAACGGCAAGCCCTCCGCCGACGTCTGGTTCGGCGGCACGAACAACCCCTATGACGGCCTGGCCGCCAAGGGCTTCCTGGACAACTCCTACGTGCCCATGAACGCCGTCCATCTGACCAAGGACATCTACAAGGATCCCAACGGCTACTGGTACGGCATCTACACCGGCCTGCTCGGCTTCATGGTCAACACCGACGAGCTGACCCGCCTCGGCCTCGAGGCCCCCAAGAGCTGGGACGATCTGCTCAAGCCCGAGTACAAGGATCTGATCTGGCTGTCCAACTACAA
>JAILNC010000077.1 GCA_024691985.1 Oscillospiraceae bacterium
CGGCCGCCGGACGCGCGGCGGAGCAGAGCCGGAACGCGGCCCTCGCCGCGGGCGGGGAGGGCGAGGAGATCGCCTTTGACGATCTGCTCCTGCTCGCCCGCGTGATCGACTGCGAGGCCGGCAGCGACTGGCTGACGGACGATTTTCGCCTGTGCGTGGGCGAGGTGGTGCTCAACCGCGTGGCCTCGCCGGAATTCCCCGACACCCTGCGCGAGGTGGTCTACCAGCGCGGGCAGTACGGCGTGGTCAACTCCGCGCGCTTCTCGGGCGCCCCGCGCCGGGACTGCGTGGACGCGGCGCTGCGGCTTCTGCAGGGCGAGCGGCGCATGGTGCCCGCCGTGGTCTTCCAGTCCGACAGCCTGCAGGGCGAGCTGTTCACCATGTACAGCGATCGCCGCCTCGGCAATACATACTTCTGTCTCAGCGAACGGCTGGAGCTCTACCCCTGAGAGCGCATATAAATTCACTTTAATCTGGGCAATTCACGGGTTATGCGCATAAGCATCCCGGAAAAGCAAAAAAAATTCGTTCAGAAGCGCGCTGCTTTATTGACAAAAAAAGCACATGGTGCTATCATACAGTATATTCGTAAAATGGCTTTATTGAAGAAACGTAAAAACCATTTACGGAGAAAAGAAAAGGAGGAAAAAGAATGTACAACTTCGCAATGGCCTTTGTGCTGTGCTGCTTGGTCTACCTGATTGGTGACTGGGTCTCCATGCTGACCAAGGCCTGGATCCCGTCCGTGTTCGTGACGGCGATCGTGTGCCTGCTCGGCTTCTGGTCCGGCATCATTCCCAAGGATTTTGTCAAGGACGCAGCGCTCATCCCCTTCGGCTCCAGCATTGGTACCTTCCTGCTGCTTACCCATATGGGTACCATTATCTCCCTCAAGCAGCTGGCTGAACAGTGGAAAACAATCGTGATCTGCTTGTGCGGCCTGGCTGGCATGTGCCTGTTCTGCTGGCTCTTTGCCAAGCCCATCATCGGCCGCGACTATGTCGTTGCCGGTCTGCCCCCCCTCACCGGCGGTATCATCGCTGCCACCACCATGCGTGACGCTGCTGAGGCTGCCGGCCTCAAGTCCGCCGCGCTGTTCGCCATCGCCATGTACTGCATCCAGGGCTTCGCCGGTTACCCCCTGACTGCTATCTGCCTGCAGTTCGAGGGCAAGAAGCTTCTGAAGGAGTACCGCGAGAAGGGCGGCGTGACCGACGAGAAGGCCGTCAAAGAGGCCAACAAGCTCGAGGAAGGCACTGCCGCCAAGAGCCGCAAGAAGAAGCTCATCCCGGCTATCCCCGACAAGTGGAACGGCCCCATCATGATCTTCGTCCGTCTGGGCATCGTGTCCTGGCTCGCCCTGATGATGGGCAAGGTCAAGGTCCCCGGCACCACCTTCGCCATCTCCGCCGCTGTCTGGGCCCTGGTCTTCGGCGTTATCGCCACCACCATCGGCTTCCTGGATCCCAACTCCCTGACCAAGGCCAACTCCTACGGCATCGTCATGTTCGCCCTGATGATGTACATCTTCGACGGCCTGAAGGACGCCTCCCCCGCCGACATCGGCGCCGTTATCGGCCCGATGCTCATCCTCATCGTCTTCGGTGTCGTCGGCATGGCTCTGTTTATCTTCGGTGCGGCAAAGCTGCTGAAGGTTGACTTCCCGCTGGCTCTGGCCAACGGCCTGACCGCCCTCTACGGCTTCCCGCCCAACGCGATCATCACCGAGAACACCTGCAAGGCTCTGGGCGAGACCACCGAGGAGTTCGATTACCTCATGAGCAAGACCTACCCCAGCATGATCGTCGGCGGCTTCACCACCGTTACCATCACCTCCGTCATCATCGCCGGTATCTTCACCAACCTCTTCTAATCCTCAGACCAAGCGAATACTTAATGTGTCAAGGGGTATTGCGCTTTGCGGCGCAATACCCCACGGCACTGAAATGACCATTTCTACTCAACAGCAAAGGGAGTGTAGTTTTGAACATCAAGGAATCCGCTCAGAAATACAGTGATTACGTGATTGAGATGCGCCGGACCTTCCATATGAATCCGGAGCTTTCCACGCAGGAGATCGAGACCAGCAAGCGCGTTTGCGAGGAGCTGGACAAGGCCGGTATCCCCTATGAGAGGATCGGCAAGCTCGGCACCGCCGTTCTGGCGACCGTCAAGGGCGCTCTGCCCGGCAAGACCATCCTGATCCGCGGCGACATGGACGCGCTGCCCGTGACCGAGGAGAACGACCTGCCCTTCAAGTCCAAGGTCGAGGGCAAGATGCACGCCTGCGGCCATGACTGCCACACCGCCACCCTGCTGACCGCGGCCCGCATCCTCAACGACGTGAAGGACGAGCTGCACGGCACCGTGAAGCTGGCGTTCCAGCCTGCGGAGGAGACCGCGCAGGGCGCGAAGGATATGATCGAAGCCGGCGCCATGGAAGGCGTGGACGGCGCTTACGGCATGCATGTCTGGAGCGGCGTTCCTTCCGGCACGGCCTGCGCCGCCGCCGGCGGCAGAATGGCCTCTGCCGGCCAGTTCGAGATCTGGATCCAGGGCAAGGGCGGCCACGGGGCCGAGCCCGCGTCCTGCATCGACGCCATCACCTGCACCACGGCCATCGTCAACTCCCTGCAGACCATCGTCAGCCGCGAGTTCCGTCCGATGGACGCGGCCGTGCTGACCGTCGGCCGCATCGACGCCGGCTTCCGCTGGAACGTCATCGCCGACAGCGCCTACATCGCCGGCACGACGCGCTGCTTCGACAACGATATCGCCAAGGCCTTCCCCGAGAAGATCGAGCGCATGGTCAAGGGGATCTGCGACGCCTACCGCTGCACCGCGAAGGTCAAGTACACCGATCTGGTCCCCCCGACCGTCAACCACCCCGCGATGTCTGCGATCGCGGAGGGCGCGATCAAGAAGATCCTCGGCGAGGGCGGGAACTTCGATTTCGGTCCCACCACCGGCGGCGAGGATTTCGCCTACTTCATCAACGCGGCCCCCGACCAGCTGGGCGCCATCTGCCTGTTCGGCGTCCGCAATGAAGACATCGACTGCTGCCATGAGCACCACAGCCCCAAGTTCAAGGTGGACGAGTCCGCCCTTTTGAACGCCGCGGCGCTGTACTGTCAGGTGGCAGACGACTTCAACAAACAGTAAATCCCCATACGGCACAAGCTGCGCCACGGTCAATAAAAGCTGAACCAAGGGGATTTACATGCGCATGAAATCCGCTTGCCCCGTCAGGGGCGGGGATTTCGCGCATACAGAACTTACTGCAAATGCGAAGCTTTTACAGTAAGCCCCAACGGGACGGCATGACGCGCGGCGTTGTGGCGTCCCGTTTTTTTCGATCGCGAAACCGCGCTTCACATCGGAAAACCCGAAATATTATTTCAGGAGGATATTGATTATGGACATCAGAGCGCTCGCTGAGCAGTATTCCGATTATATCGTCGAGCGTCGGAGATATTACCACCAGCACCCCGAGCTGAGCCTCAAGGAGTGGGAGACCACCAAGGCTCTGATCGAGGACGTGAAGGCCATGGGCATCACCGACATCCAGACCTTCGACGACTACCCCGGCTTCGTCGCCACGCTGGACACCGGCAAGCCCGGCCGCACCGTCATGCTGCGCTCCGACATCGACGCCCTGCCCGTCAAGGAGCAGACCGGCCTTCCCTTCGCGTCCTGCAACGAGGGCGTCATGCACGCCTGCGGCCATGACAACCACATGGCCATGCTGCTCGGCGCGATGAAGATCCTCTGCGACGTCAAGGACGAGATCAAGGGCGGCAAGGTCAAGTTCATCTTCCAGTCCGCCGAGGAGATCGGCTACGGTTCCCGCTACTATGTGGAGCACGGCGTGCTCGACGGCGTGGACGCCATCTTCGGCATGCACATCTGGGGCACCGTCGACGCGCCCCTGCTCGGCCTCGCCGCCGGCAACCGCATGGCCTCGATGGACAACTTCAACATCCGGGTCAAGGGCCTGCAGTCCCACGGCTCCGCCCCCCAGGACGGCCACGACGCCATCGTCGCCGCCTCCGCCATCGTGCTGGCGCTGCAGACCTTCGTCTCCCGCGTCAACAATCCCACCAACCCCCTGGTGCTCTCCGTCGGCAAGTTCCACGGCGGCGCCATGTACAACATCATCTGCCCCGACGTCGAGCTGGTCGGCACCATCCGCACCTACTCGCCCGAGCTGCGCAAGGTGATGAAGGAGAAGCTGCAGCAGATCATCGAGAGCACCGCCGCCGCCCACTTCTGCGAGGCCGAGCTGGAGTTCATCCCCCTGCTGCCCGCCGTCATCAACGACAATGCCGAGCTCAACGAGATCGCGATGAACGCGGGGCTCAAGCTCTTCGGGCCCGAGGGCGTGCTGGACATGCCCACCCTGATGGGCAGCGAGGACTTCGCCCTGTTCACCGAGAAGGTCCCCGGCTACTTCGGCTTCATCGGCACGCGCAACGTCGCCAAGGGCATCACCGCCACCAACCACAATGAGAAGTTCACCTCCGACGAGGACGTGCTCTACCGCGGCAGCGCGCTGACGGCTCAGTTCGCCGTCGATTTCCTGGCGAAATAAACTGAAAAACAAGGGATAAAGAGATGGACAGAAAGATTTACGACACCTACGTGGCTCTGATCCGTTCGGAGCTCACGATGGCCACGGGCTGTACCGAGCCCATCGCCATCGCATACGCCGGTGCAAAGCTGCGCGAGGTGCTCGGTCAGATCCCTGAGCACTGTACCGTCTTTTGCAGCGGCAACATGGTCAAGAACGTGTTCGCCGTCACCGTGCCGAACTCCGGCGGCGCGCGCGGCATCGACACCGCGGCGCTGCTCGGCATGGTCGGCGGCGATCCCGACGCCGTGCTGGACGTGCTGCACGCCGTGACCGAGGAGCACATCGCCCAGACGCACAAGCTCGTCGACGCGGGCGTCTGCGACTGCGAGCTGGTCGAGGGCGTGGCGAACCTCTACATCCGCATCGAGGCCGAGGCCGGCGACGACCGGGCCCTGATCGAGATCAAGGACTACCACACCAAGATCACGCGGCTGGAGAAAAACGGCGTCAGCCTCCTCACGGGCGCGGCGGACGCCGAGGCCGCCGCAGCCGCCGCCCCGGACAAGAGCCTTCTGAACCTGCGCGACATCTACGCCTTCGCAAAAGAGCTGAACGTCGACGACGTGCGCGAGACCCTCACAAGGCAGATCGCCTGCAACCGCACCATCGCCGAGGAGGGCCTGAAGCACCCCTGGGGCGCCGAGGTCGGCCGCAGCATCCTCGAGGGCGAGAACGGCGACAGTCTCGTCAACCGCGCCCGCGCCTGGGCCGCGGCGGGCTCCGACGCGCGCATGAACGGCTGCCCCCTGCCCGTGGTCATCAACTCCGGCAGCGGCAACCAGGGCATCACGGTCTCCATGCCCGTGATGATCTACGCGAAGGAATACGGCATCGCCGAGGACGACATGCTCCGCGCCCTGGCCCTCGCCAATCTCGTCGCCCTGCACCAGAAGCGCTACATCGGCTCGCTGTCCGCCTACTGCGGATCTGTCAGCGCGGCGACGGGCGCGGCCTGCGGCGTCGCCTACATGCTGGGCGAGAGCTTCGAGGTCATCTGCGGCATCGTCACCAACACCCTCAACACCGTCGGCGGCATGGTCTGCGACGGGGCCAAGTCCTCCTGCGCGTCCAAGATCGCGACCGCGGTCGGCATGGCGCTGCTCGCGCTGGACATGAGCCGCAAAAAGCGCGTCTTCAAGCCGGGCGAGGGCCTGGTCAAGGACGACATCGAGGACACCATCGCCGCGGTCGGCCGCATGGGACGCGAGGGCATGAAGAGCACCGACGTCGAGATCCTGAAGATCATGCTCGGCAAGTAATAATCTTACAACGGGAGAAATCAACATGTTCAAGGAAGTCTTAGACAAGTTTTACCCCGAGATGGCCGCCCTCCGCGAGCATTTCCACCGCTATCCGGAGCTGAGCTTCAAGGAAGTGGGCACCAGCGCCGTCATTATGGAGAAGCTCAGAGAGTACGGCTGCGACACCGTGGAGCCGGTATACAACACCGGCGTGGTGGCCACCATCAAGGGCGGCCTGGGCGAGGGCAAGTGCTTCGGCCTGCGCGGCGACATCGACGCCCTGCCCGTCACCGAGGAGACCGGCGTGCCCTTCGCCTCGGAGAACGAGGGCGTCATGCACGCCTGCGGCCACGACATCCACATCACGAGTCTGCTGGCGGCCGCGCGCATCCTCTGCGAGTGCCGCGACCAGTTCCGCGGCACGGTCAAGCTCATCTTCCAGCCCGGCGAGGAGGGCGCCTCCCCCGACCAGCCGCACGGCGGCGCCTACTTTATGGTCGAGGCCGGCTGCCTGGAGAATCCCCACGTCGACGCCATGGCCAGCTGGCACAACAACCCCTCGGCCGAGGGCCACGGCACCTTCGGCCTGAAGAAGGGCGTGTGCACCTCCGGCTTTGACCTCTACCGCTTCAACGTCTACGGCAAGACGGCCCACGGCTCCTCTCCGCACAAGGGCCAGGACGCCATCGTCGCGCTGAGCAACGTGATCGTCCTGATCCAGCAGATCATCGCCCGCAACGTCGACCCGCTCGAGTCTGCCGTCGTGAACGTCGGCACCATCTCCGGCGGCTCCCGCGTCAACATCGTCCCCGACTACGCCACCGCCGGGGCCGTGTTCCGCTACTACAGCAACGACGTCGGCAAGATCATCAGGGAGCACACCTACGCCGTCTGCAAGGGCGTGGAGGCGATCTCCGGCTGCCGCATCGAGATCGACTGCAACCCCGGCTACGCCTGTGTGGAGAACGACGACGCGCTGACGGAGCTGTCCGAGAAGGCCATCAAGGCCGAGCTCGGCGAGGACAGCTGCTACTACATGGATACCCCCGTCACCGGGTCCGAGGATTTCAGCGAGTACCACCTCAAGGGCGGCATCCCGACCACCTTCATGTGGGTCAACACCCGCCCGATGGAGGGGCACGAAGTCGCCTCCCTGCACAACTCCAAGTGGTGCCCGGATGTGGATCTCATCCGCTATACCGCGCCCGCCATGGCCGCCATCGCGGTGAAGTACCTCAACGAGAACTGAACATTCCGCAAGCGAAAGAACACCGGTCGAAACCGACCGGTGTTTTTATGCGCGCGCCCCCCGAAAACCGCCGCACAACGGTTGACAGAACAACATTTCTGGCGCATAATGGAGAAAAATAGAAAAGGAGGCTCTCTATGGAAACAACTACCGAAGAAAAAACCGAAGTTGAACTGTTGCAGCAGCTGCTTAAACAGCAGGAGAAGAAGACGCGCATCGCCTGGATCACCTGCGCAGGCGTTCTGCTGATGGCGGCGGTGCTGCTGGTCGGCGCTCTGATGCTCGTGCCGAAGCTGCAGGCCACCATGGCCCAGGCCAACGTGACGATGGCCCAGGCCTACACCACGCTGGACGATACGAGCGCCATCATCGCCCAGGCCAAGGAGGAGCTGACCGTGGTCGACGGTCTGATCCAGACGGCCGGGGACTCCATCTCGGAGATCGACGGCCTGGTCAAGTCGGCCGAGGACTCCATCGCGGAGATCGACGGTCTGGTCCAGACGGCTGAGGCCTCGCTCGCGGAGGTCGACGGCTTTGTCCAGACGGCCGGGGGCTCCATCGCGGCGGTCGACGGCCTGATCCAGTCTGCCGGGGACTCCCTGAAGGGCATCGACGGCTTTGTCAAGTCTGCCGGGAATTCTCTTGAGGGGATCGACGAGATGGTCGGCAACGTCAACAAGCTGGTGGTCGAGAACACCGAGGAGCTGACCGAGTCGGTCGAGAAGCTCAGCGAAATCGACATCGACAAGCTCAACAAGTCCATCGACGATCTGAGCAAGGTCGTCTCGCCCATCGCCAAGCTCTTCAGCTTCAACGCCAGCGCCGACTGAGACGGCACAACAGCACATAAGGAAAGAGGGAAGCATTCGCTTCCCTCTTTCTTTTTCTGCGCCGGGATGCTACAATACTTACCGGCAAATTGCTTCGGAGGTGTTCCCATGAGCGACCTGCAGGGCCAGAACAAATACAGCGTCTACCGGAAGATCCGCTACGACAGGACCTACCGGCCCCTCGGCAAAATGAGCTGGCCGCGCGTCGTTCTGGGTCTTGTGCTGCTCGCGTCGGTGTTCTTCCTCTCCGGCACGGTCTCCGGCTTTTTCGCTGCGCGCGGCAGCTTCCACACCGCCGAGCGCCTGATGCTCTCCGAACGCTGGATGGAGCGCTACCGCCCGGAGTTCAAGGCATACCTCGCGGCGGGCGTGCTGTACGAGGACGGGGACTACGAGGGCGCGTACGAGGCCGTCCGCGCGATCGGGGAGTCGGAGCAGGCCCGCGTGCTCGAGAGCGCCGCCGCCGTGAAGCTCGCGGGCGAAAGGCTCGCCGCGCAGGCGTACGACGCCGCCTTCGAGGCCGTCTGCGCCGCGGATTACGAGCGCCTGGACGAGGGGCTCCGGGCCGAATACAGGGCCGTCTGTGCGGCGCTGCGGGATCACTACGCCCCGATCAACAGCATCGAGGCGAACGAAAAGCTGAAAGTCCTCGCGTCTCTGCCGGGCGGACAGGGGTCCTAGAGCGGCGGAATTTTTGTGATAATTTCACAACATGGTGATATCGGCTTTGTAAATTTTGTCGGAATGACAGAAAAATCGTTTGCCGCTTGACAAGGCGGATTTTCCCGTGCTAAAGTGATGCCACTTCAAAGAAGGGAGACGCGGGAATGTCTGCACGCTCTTTCAACCGCAGCGGCATGGGTTCGTTCGCTCAGGCGAACGGGTCTTCCTTCGCGCGCGCTTCCTTCAACTTCATCCTGCTTGTGATCGGCGCTGCTCTTGCAGTGTCGATTTTTGCTTTTTCTGTCGTTCTGCTCTCCCGCGGGATTATCATCGGCATTCTCCTTGTAGCCGTCCTGCTTCTGGGTGTCCTGATTCTTCGGCATCCTGTGAAACGACCGGGTTTGTCAGCGGCCTGATTTGAAATCAGATCGGCCCCGACCAAAACGGTCGGGGCCGGTTTTTTGTGCCTCGCCGAAAACGGCCACGCGCCGCTTTCCAATAAATGTGTCCATCCAAAAAATGAAAAAGGAGAAAACCACAATGAAGAAAGCACTTGCATTCGTACTGGCTGTCGTCATGGTCTTTGCCCTGGCAGCCTGCGGCGGCTCCACCGCCTCCGCCCCCGCTGCG
>JAILNC010000086.1 GCA_024691985.1 Oscillospiraceae bacterium
CGCTCGGCCTGCGTCAGATGCGCGCAGCGGCAGCCGCTGTCGTGCTCAGCCTCGCCGGGGTGCGGCGCGGAGGCCGCGGCCAGACGCTCGCTGCGGCTGCACCAGCAGGGATAGACCAGTCCCCGCTCCCGCAGCAGGGCAAAGGCCGCGTCGTAGCGCGCCGTGCGCGCCGACTGGGCGTAGTCCGGCTCCGGGAAGCCCCGGTCCCAGTCGAGCCCCAGCCAGCGCAGATCCTCCGTCAGCGCCTCGACGTACACTTTCTTCGAGCGCGCGGGGTCGAGGTCCTCCATGCGGAAGACCAGCTCCCCGCCGAGGGCGCGGCAGTCCAGCCAGGCCAGCAGCATGGCAAGCAGGTTCCCGATATGCAGATAGCCCGAGGGGCTCGGCGCAAAGCGCCCGACAACGTTCGTGCTCATATGCCGATTATAGCAGAAAAAAAGAGAAATGAAAACACAAAATCCCGCTTTTGTGCTGTCTTTTCGCACGTTTTTGTAAATTGACAGACCTTTCCGCGTATGATAAGCTGGTGTTCAGAAATGAATCACATTTTCATTGACAGGAGGACGCCCATGGATCGCGCAAAGCTCATTTTCGGCAACACGGTCGCGGAGAAGGACTATCGGAAGGCCTGCCGCCAGAAGGAGAAATTCCGGAAGAAGTTCGGCGATGACAGCGGGACGGACTACTATTTCGCCGCCGAGGACAACGCGGTGCTCGCTCCCCTCGGGGTGAAGAACCTGGTGCTGACGGACAGGCCCGGCCTCGTGCTGCCGGACAACGCCCTGCTTGTCGGCAACATCCGCATGGGCTACGGCCACTACCGCATCTCCATGGCCATCGCCTCGGCCGCCCACGCCATGGGCTGGGCCCCCTACTGGCTCGATCTCAACGCCTTCCCGGCCTCCACGGCCACGAAGCTCATCTCCCACCAGAACGATCTCTACTCCCTCGGCTCGCGGCTTTCTCAGAAGATCGGGCTGTTCAACACCCTCGTGTGGGAGCCGATCAACTCGGAGGGCTTTCGCAAGCTCAGCTACAACGCGGGCGACCAGAAAAACGCCGAGCTCATGGCCCCCCTGCTGCGAAATCTCCCGAAGGACACGCCCTATGTCGCCACCCACGCCTGGCCCGCCCAGGCGGCCGTCCACGCGGGCTTCACGCGCGTGGTCAACGCCATCCCTGACAACTGGCCCATGGCCCTGCATCTGGCGGAGGGTGCGATCCACACGGTACAGACGCCCTCGTCCTTCCTCGGCTACAAGATGCTGCGCGGCATGGACCCCAGGCGGCAGCTCAAGCCCATGCCGGAGGGGACGCTTTACGACGTCGGCCACTACGTCGACCATGAGCTGGTCGTGAACATCGAGGCCGACTGCGAGGCGAGGCTCAAACGCATGCGGGAGGGCGCGCCGCGGCGCTACCTGCTCTCGATCGGCGGGGCGGGCGCGCAGCAGAAGCTCTTCGAGGACATCATCCGCCACCTGCTGCCCGACATCCGCGCCGGGAAAGCCATGCTGCTGATCAACACCGGCGACCACTTCGAGGTCTGGGAGTCCATCGCCGCCCACATCCCGGAGCTGAAGACCCTGGCCGAAACGCACTTCGACGACTACCCCGCCGCGAAGGCCTTTCTTGAAAAGGGCGAGGGGCTGACGGGCGTGCAGGTCTTCTGCCACAGGGATATCTTCGCCGCGGTGTATGTGACGAACCTGCTGCTGCGCGTGTGCGACGTGCTGCTCACCAAGCCGAGCGAGCTGAGCTTTTACCCAGTGCCCAAGCTGATGATCCACCGCGTCGGCGGGCACGAGGCCTGGGGCGCGATCCGCGCGGCCGAGGTCGGCGACGGCAGCTACGAGCTGGAAAAGACCGAGGAGGTTCTCGCCATGCTCGACGAGATCACGGACGGGACCGAGCTCCTGCCCGCCCTCTGCCGCGGCATCCTGCGCGCGAAGGCCGCCGGGATCTACAATGGCGCCTACGAGGCCGTGAAGCTCGCTGTCAGATAACAAACGGAGGATAAGAACATGCAGAAAAAGCCCATCACCAACAAGCTGCTGTGGATCTTCGCGATCGGTCAGTTCGGCTGGAGCCTGCTGTCCGGCATCGTGGCCAACTGGATGGTCTACTACTACACCGGCACGCCCGACACGCAAAACCCCAACACGGGCATCTTCGCCTCCGGCATCACGCAGAACCCCATCCTCTTCAAGCTGACGCTCTTCGGTCTCGTGCTGGCCGTGGGCCGCATCTTCGACGCGATCACGGACCCTCTGATCGCGGGCTGGTCCGACCGCTCGAACTACAAAGGCGGCCGCCGCATCCCCTTCATGAAGGCCGTGGCGATCCCCTTCGCGTTTGTGACGATCGGCCTGTTCACCCTGCCGCAGACGGGCAGCGTCGCGGTCAACGACGTGGTGCTCTTCGTCCTGCTGCTGCTGTTCTACCTCGTGATGACGATCTTCTGTACGCCCTACAACGCGCTGATCGCGGAGCTGGGCGACACGCAGGAGCACCGCATCAACGTCTCGACCTTCATCTCCTTCACCTTTATCGCGGGCCAGTCGATCTCCTTCATGCTGCCGAACGTGGCGGGCATGCTCGAGGGCGCGGTCGGGCAGGCCAATTCCGTGCGCATGGCGGTCGCGCTCATGGCGACTCTGGCCTGCATCGCGATGCTCATCCCCTCGCTGTACATCAAGGAGCGCGACTATATCGAGTCCAAGCCCAGCGAGACCAAGGCCTTCTCCTCCCTGCTCAAGACCTTCCAGAACGGACAGTTCCGCCGCTTCGTGTACGCGGATGTGATCTACTTCTTCGCCCTGACCCTGTTCCAGACGGGTCTGGCCTTCTATGAGACCAAGCTCATGGAGATCGAGGACACCTGGACCTTCGTGCTCACCGCCACGATGACCTTCATCAGCGTGCTGCTCTACCCCGTCGTCAACAAGCTCGCGCCGAAGCTCGGCAAGAAGAAGCTGATCGTGACGGGCTTCTTCGCCTACGCGGCGGTCTTCCTCATCACCGCGCTCGTGGGCAGGGGCCTGTACTGGGGCTTCATCATCGCGGTGTGCGCGGCGGTGCCGATGGCGATCCTCGGCATCCTGCCCCAGGCCTGCGTGGCCGACGTGGCGGAGCTGTCGCGCCTCGAGACCGGCGAGGACCGCAGCGGCATGTTCTTCGCCGCGCGCACCTTCGCCTTCAAGATGGGCCAGGCGATCGCGATGGTCGTGTTTACCTCGATGACCGTCGCCAAGCTTGTGAACGGCGAGAGCGTCGTGCTGCCGGCCCAGTACCGCGCCACCGCGGCGGTGGCCTTCGTCACCTGCCTGATCGGCGCGCTGCTCTTCCTGCTCTACAACGAAAAGATGATCCTGGACAGGATCCGGGAGCTGCGCGGCACGGATGAGATTTAGTGCTTAGTGCTTAGTGCTTAGTGCTTAGTACATAGAAATACAGAAAAGAGAGTGAGCTTATGGAAGACAAAGCGATCACCAAACGCAACCTGATCATGTTCCCGCTCGGCACCGTCGGCCGTGACATGATGTACACCCTCGTCACCAGCTATCTCTATTCCTTCGTGCTCTTCACCCGGCAGCTCACGGCGGCGCAGCTTTCCGCCATCGCGGGCATCATGATCGCCGCGCGCATCTTCGACGCGCTCAACGACCCGATCATGGGCAACATCATCGAGCGCACCCGCGGCAAGTGGGGCAAGTTCAAGCCCTGGCTCGCCATCGGCATCGTGACGACCTCGCTGGTCATCTACGCGGCCTTCAACACGAAGCTGCAGGGCTGGAGCTTCGTGTGGTTCTTCGGGGTGGTCTACTTCCTCTACTCCATCACCTACACGATGCACGACATCTCCTTCTGGGGCATGGTGCCCGCCCTCAGCTCCGACGCGAACACCCGCAACCAGTTCACCTCCCGCGCCACGCTCTTCGCCGGCATCGGCGGCATGACCGCCGCGGCCTTCATCCCGATGCTGACCGCCGGCAGCTCGGCCATCGGCGGCAACGCCGTCACAGCCTACGGCATCGTCGCGCTCGTCATCGCGATCCTCGGCCCGGCCTTCCTCGCCATCACGATCTTCGGCGTCAAGGAGCAGCGCGACTACAACAAGGAGCCCGCGCCCCCGGTCAGCTTCAAGAAGATCTGGACCACCATCACCGGCAACGATCAGCTTCTGTGGATCGCGCTGATCTTCCTGATCCAGCAGATCGGCAACGGCATCGTGATGGCCGGCGTCGGCTCGACCTATATCTACGTCGAGTTCGGCTACCAGGGCGGCTTCTTCACGATGTTCCAGATGCTCGGCATGGTCGTCACCGGCTTTTTGATGATCTTCTACCCGATGATCTCCCGCCATATGCACCGCAAAAAGCTGATGGACGTGCTGATGCTCGTCTCCGTGATCGGCTACGCGCTGATGCTGCTGCCCGGCCTGTTCATGCCGAAGGGCCTGGGCGTCGTGGCCGGCTTCGACCTCAAGTTCATCGTCGTCACCCTCGGCTACATGCTCGCCAACTTCGGCCAGTACGGCTTCTACCTGATCATGATGATCTCGATCATGAACACGGTGGAATACAATGAGCTGCGCTTCGGCACGCGCGACGAGGGCATCATCTCCTCGCTGCGGCCCTTCTTCACCAAGCTCGCCTCCGCCATCACGATCGCCATCGCCAGCGGCACCTACATCGTCTTCGGCCTCCTGCAGTACACCAACGGCATCGCCGAGCAGGAGCAGCT
>JAILNC010000100.1 GCA_024691985.1 Oscillospiraceae bacterium
GGGTTGCCCTTGGGCACGATGCCGCCGGAGGTGACCAGCGCGATGGTGGCCTTCGACAGGTCCTTGACCGCGGGATTGGGGGGAACGCGGTCAAAGGAGGGCATGGGATACTCGGTCACGAAGGGCTTGCCGTTCAGCTTCTTGAGCAGCATGTCCACGGCGCGCTTGGAGCCGCGCTCCTTCTCGAAGAAGTTGACGCGCACGCCGCGGGGGATATAGTTGTCCTCGCAGGAGGCGCCGATCTTCTCGCCGCGGGCCAGCTTGAGCGCCAGCGGGGCGAGCTTGCTCACGGCGTCGCGCATGCCGGCTGCGCTGTTCTTGGTGGGGACGATGTAGGTCTTGTCCTTGTACAGGTCCACACCGGGGTTCTCAACGTACATGCCGGTGACGGTGGGCAGACCGAGCTGCTCGCCGACGGCGGCGCAGACAGCGCCGCAGGCCACGCCGTAGCGGCCGGCGTTGAAGGCGGGACCGGCTACCAGGATGTCTGCGCCCTGCTCCTTGACCCAGGCGAGGATCTGCGCGGTGGTCGCGTCGATGTTCTCGTTGAAGTAGGAGTCGCCGCAGACGATGGTGGCGACGATCTCGGCCGCATCGCCGAACTGCGCCATCAGGGCCTGACCGGGGCCGATGACCTCGCCGACGCGGAGCTCGGCCGGGGTGTCGGCCTTTTCCTCGCCGCCGATGCCTGCGAAGAACTGGTTGATATAGTGTACAACTTTGATCTTAGCCATCTGTCTTCCCTCCTTATCTGGCGCTGAGGCAGCCGAAGCCGACCTCGTTGGTCGCGCCCGTGATGACCTGGAGCTCTGCCACGATGGACCCGTCGGGCTGGAGGCTGTTCTCGTTGCCGCCGGCGATCCTCGTCACGTAATCGAGCGTGCCGATGACCTTGTCCATGGGAGGCAGGGTGATGACCTCGTTGGCGTTGCCGCCGGTGACGCAGGCGTCCGCGGCGGGATCGGAGTCGGCCAGGGACTGGGACTTGCCGTCCTGTCCGGCGTACTCGTCGGTGATGATGACGGTTTTAACGCCCTTGCCCTCGATCTTCTTGCAGTTCATGATCAGGTCGGTGTCGGGATTGCCGAAGCCCTCCTGCGAGATGACCGCGCCGTCGAGCCCGAAGAACTCGCACATCTTGGCAGACCAGTCGGAGGAGCGCTGCTTGTCGGCCAGGTACACATTCTCGTTGGTGATGATGACGCCGACGAAGTTAAGGGTCTTGCCGTGCTGGGCGAAGAGGTCCTCCACGACCGGGTTGTTGAGATGGTGGTAGGTGGTGTTCTTGTCGCAGGCAGACACGCAGTTGCCCGAGATGATCGCACCGTCCATCAGCTCGGTGGGATAGATGAAGGTCGAGAGGGTCTTCTTGGCGTCCACGCCGTAGACGTAGGTGTCATGCAGCAGGCCCTGGCTCTGGAGCATCATGACGTAGCCGACGCGCGGCAGGTCGGGATAGAGCTTGATGCCCTCCGTGATGCTCGGCGTCTCATAGACAACGGAGCGGTAGGGGACTGCATTGCGGGCGAGTTCGCCGATGTAGGTCGCGGTCTTCAGAC
This sequence comes from Oscillospiraceae bacterium, assembly GCA_024691985.1. Taxonomy (GTDB): domain Bacteria; phylum Bacillota; class Clostridia; order Oscillospirales; family Oscillospiraceae; genus Limivicinus. Next base: position 1,560 of record JAILNC010000100.1, read on the forward strand.
CGGCCATGCGGACAGCCTGCTCATACTCGTGCTGGGCAAGCCCCTCGATGGGGGTGATGACCAGCACCAGATTGATCAGCCGGGAGAAGGGGGTGTAGTCCGCTCCCGGTCCGCTCATGTCGATGATGCCCTCCTGGAAGCCGACGATCTTGCCTGCGGTGACAACGCCCATGCCCTCCAGGGCATAGGTCTTGCCGGAGCCGACCGTGTCCACCTTGCTGATGACGCCGGGGAATACGCCGCCGGGGCCCTCAACCTTGACACGGGGCTGGATCACATCTTTTACGGGCGTGATCCTTGTGCTTTCACCGGGCTTGGCAACGTCGAGCTGAACGTCGGCGATCTTCTCGTTTTCGAGGATCATCTTGCGGACGGCCTCCACATCAACCGTGACGACGCCGTCTTCAAATTTCGACTCCGTTCCCAGACGCACATCGGTTACTTTCACATACCCGAGTTCGAGTTTCAAAACGTCTTCTCTCCTTTCTTTTCAGAAGTATCCAAGATCGTTCTCTGCCGATTCGACCGCGCTGTCGATGAGGGTCAGATCCACGAGCTGGAAGTCCTTCCGTTCCCGTTCCTGCCAGTTGCGGCGCACGGGACCGAATTTGTCCGCTGTGAATATGGCCTTCTCCATCAGCTCGACCGATTCCCGATCGGCGCGGGCCGCTTCTTTAGAAATCATGATGGATTTATAAAGCGTCTCATTGGGCTTGACACTTCCGGACAGGGGGTGGGACAAAAGCCGATGGCCCTGATGGCATGCGTCCCGGGTCCTGATCAGTACGTCACGGTAGGAGCCGTCCACAAAGCACACGTCTATCCTGCCCCGATAGGATTCGCGTACCATGGGATTGTTGCTGATGATGACGACCTTCATGGGACCATCCTTTCATGCAGACCATGAAACGTAAAGCGCTCGAAAAAAATGACAGGGAAACGTCCGGAGCCTGCGCCCCTCGCGTCTCCCTGTCAGCCTTGGCCTCCAGAGCCCGGTACTGTCTGCCTTCCTTTTGCCTGAAAGTTTCGAGGCGATGCCTCTTGCCTCTTCGGCGGCCCCCGCGGGGGCTCTCTCGGGCAGACGATCAACCCGACTGTGTGGAATTGTGGTCGTGATGCGTCTTTTTTATACGCAGCCGCGACCGGGAAATGTTTTGCGCCTTACGGCTGGAAAGCCTGTTCCTCCGTCGCGCCGGCAGGCTTGACGATCTGCTTGACGGCATAGACGACGAAGGTGGCGCAGGAACCGGTGGATTCGTCCAGAAGCAGCTTCACGGTGTCGCCGTCGCGCTCGAGCACGATCCCGATGATGCCGCCGATGGTGGCGACCTTGTCGCCGACCTTGACGGCGTCATGCATGGCCCGGGTCTGCTTGTTCTTCTTCTGACCGGGCACGATGACAAAGAAATACAGTACGGCGAACAGCGCCAGCGCGTAGGCCAGGACAACGAGAAGCGGTCTCATAAACAAATCACCTCAGAATCAGAAATCAGCCGTTCAGGAACTTCTCCGCGATGTTGACAAAGGCGGCCGAGCCCTTCCAGAACACATCCTCGTCCACGTTGAACTTCGGATTGTGGTGGGCGACGTCGGTGCCCTTGGCGTGGTTGGCGGAACTGAGGAACATGAACGCGCCCGGGACCTCGGCCAGGTAGTAGGCAAAGTCCTCGCCGCCCATGTTGGGATTCTCCACATGGGTAATGACGAAGTCCTCGCCCAGGATCTCCTTGGCGCAGTCGCCGGCGAAGGCGGCCATGGCGGGATCGTTGACGACCGGGGGAGCGCCCCAGTCCATCTCATAGTCGACCGTCGCGCCGTAGGCCTCGGCCGTGCACTTGGCGATCTCGCCGATGCGCTTGGCCAGCTTCTGACGGACAGCCTCGTCCAGCGCGCGGGTCGTGCCCTCGATCAGCACCTCGCTCGGGATGGCGTTGTAAGCCGCACCGCCGCGGATGATGCCGATGGTGATGACCACGGGGACGCAGGCGTTGAACTCACGGGCGTTGATGGCCTCGAGTCCGATGACGATGTGCGCCGCGACGTTGACCGGGTCGATGCCCTTCTCCGGGGTGGAGCCGTGGCAGCCGACGCCCTTGACCTTGATGACGAAGCGGTCGAAGGAGGCCATGACGGGACCCGGGCAGACGATGATGGTGCCGGAGGGGATGTCCTTCGAGAGGATAGTGCCGATGTGCGTGCCGAACACCGCGTCGGCGCCCTTGACGCCGCCGTTGGCGACCACGATCTGCGCGCCCTTGGACTGCTCCTCGGCGGTCTGGAAGAGGAGACGGATCTCGCCGTTGAGCTCATCCTTGTGGGCGTTGAGGATCTTCGCCGCGCCCAGCAGCATGGTGGTATGGGTGTCGTGTCCGCAGGCATGCATGCAGCCCTCGTGCTTCGAGGCGTAATCTACGCCGGTGGCCTCGAGGATGGGGAGCGCGTCCATGTCCGCGCGCAGGGCCACGACCTTGCCTTTTTTGCCCTTATTGATGTACGCGATGATGCTGGAGTCGACGTCGCTCAACTCGTAGGGGATGCCGAGCGCGTCCAGCTTCGCCAGCACGTAGGCGCGGGTCTCGGGCAGGTCCTTGCCCAGTTCCGGGATCTGGTGGAGCTCACGCCGCATGGCGACAAGCTCGTCCTGCAGGGCTTCACATTCTTTCCAAAACATGATGCAACCCTCTCTTCCGCGATCAGGCCTTTTTCTTCTGCTCGGCGTTGAACATCAGGCGGGCGATGAGCACCGTGCCGAAAACGGAGAGCACGATGGTGAGCCAGGCGGGAAGCGTGCCGATGAGCTTGCAGACGATCGGGATCAGTGCGCCGAAGACGGCGATCTTGGGCTTCTTGAGCGCATAGTTGCCGAAGGTGGCGCCGAAGATGGCGGCGGAGGCGTAGAGCTTCAGGCCGTCGTTGATCGCCTGGGGCAGGATCGCCACGATGGCGGTGCCGACAAAGGCCGCGGCTGTGGTCGCGATCAGGTTCGTGATGATGGAGCCGCAGATGGCCATGGTGGAGACGACCTCGGCCTGGATGGTGCCGGGCTCGCTCTCCGTGACGTCCAGCGCGAGCGACGCGCAGGGCATGCGCATGTTGCCGATGTTGCCGGACAGGAAGCTCAGGTAGGTGCCGGCCATGCCGAGGGAGGCATAGTAGGCGATAGGCTCGACGATGTAGAAGGCGCCGAAGGCGATGGCCGTCAGGGCCCAGGCGCTGAGGATCAGACTCGTCTCGGGCCAGCAGTCAAACTTGTTGCAGAGATAGAGGACGGGGATAAAAGCGGTAAACGCAGCGAGAATGTTGGTGGGGGAGCCGATGCGGATACAGCTTTTCTTCCAGGTCGACATGTAGTTGTTGTTTTCCATTGCAAATCCTCCTTTCCGGATCAGGCCAGGATCAGGGCGCAGGCGATGCCGAAGAGCATCGCGATGCCCAGCGAATACTCAGCCAGCTTCGGATGCTTGGGCACCACCCATCTGCCGAGAGCCATCATGCACAGAGCACCGGAGACGACCGCCACCAGATTCCCCATATTAATGACGGGACCGCCGTTGAGGAAGCCCTTGGAGATGATGGAGTTGACGTTCAGGTAGCCGAAGACGCCGATGGAGCAGGCGGCGGACATGACGCCGAGCCAGTGGGTGTCGCCGCCGGAGAGCTTGTCGCGCAGCTTCTCGAGGCTGGGCGTGGCGACGCCGGTGAGCAGCAGCCAGCCCGCGCCGTTGAGCGCCATGGCGAACCACGAGACCGCCATGATCTGCAGCGTGTAGCCCTCGCCGCCGAGGGTGACGCCCGCGGCGGTGGCGCCGTTGGTGGCAGCGGCGAGCTCCGTCGGAGCAGCGCCGATGATCGAAAGACGCAGCCAGGACATCGGGCCGCCGATGGCGGACATCAGACCCACCATGACGATGAACACGCCGAGGGCGGGGCCGATGGCCGTCACGAGACCGACGCGGAAGGCCTTCTTGGGGATCTCGGGGTCGATCTGACATTCCTTGGTCGCCTTGTTGGCCGCACGGATGAACAGCACCGCCTGCAGGGCGGCGATGATGACCGTGAAGCTGCAGAGGAACCAAATGATCGGGAGATTAGAAATTTGCAAGTAGTCCATAAAGGTTGATCTCCTTTCGAGTTTTCTTGGACGCCCGCCGACGCCGTACGGCCCTCGACCCCCTGCCGAAGACCATGCAGTCCGGAGAACGCCCTGCATCGGGGCTATTGCACGAAAAAAAGGGGGACGCGAAAAATGGGGAAATTGATATCATTTTGTTGGTCGGCCTCCTGGGCAGGAGGAGGGTCGGCTAATAAAACAATCAATCATCCCCGGCAGAGATATCATAACATTTTGTTCACATCTAAGCAAGGACAAATGACAGTATCTTGACGCACGCGAAATAAAATCGTCTGTTTTTACAAATACCATTCAAAAATTTTAGTTAAATGGACGAAAGCGCGAAGGCGGAAAACCGGGGGGCTTTCCGCCTTCGCGCTTTGCCGCCGGACGGCAGATCAGCTGAGCGTGACCTTCTCCGCCCGCTCCGGACGAAACTCGTCCGCCATGTCGTAGATGTTGAAGTGGGTGAAGTCGCGCAGTGTCCGCCCTTTGAGCTCATAGGTGCGGATGAACTTGCTGCCCTGCAGATGGGACCAGTGCTCCGTGTCCCAGGTGAGGTAGCCGTCGGCGTCGGTGACGGGCGAGGCCAGGACAAAATCCACCTGGCGGCCGTCCTTCATCAGCGCGATCAGAGCGTCCCGATCCGCCTCCAGCTCGTTTTTCCGAACGGTATCATAGACTTTCATGCGTTGTGCTCCTTTCTTCTCCTTTGTTAATAGACGTCCTCGCCGGGGCGGACGATGCGGACGATCCACTCTTTGCGGATCTCCCAGATGTTGCCGCACACGTTGAAGACGGTCCAGTTGTCGATGGTGAATACGCGCTTCCAGCTCTCGCGGATGCGCTCGTCCTCGCCGGGGAACATGCCGCCGTAACGGCCCCGGTAGAGGTCATAGCTGCTGGTGACGCCCAGCTCCTTCAAATGCGCGGCATAGCGCGCCGCGTCTTCGGCGTCGGCGGGCAGGTACATGCGGTTGAGAACGTAGTCCCATTTGGCCTCGTCAAAGAAGACGATCTGCTCCTTCGGCACGTCCAGCACATAGACGACCGTGCCCTCGATTGGGCGCAGGCAGTTTTCCGCGCTGATGGAGCACCAGATGGAGGCCTCGGCATACGGCGGGCGGGGGACGCGCTTCTCCGCCTGCCGGGTGAACCAGGAGTAGCTCTGCAGATAGTGCTCCGCCATATCCCCGAAGTACTGCCGCACATATTCGCTGCGGCTGAGGATGCGTCCGGTGCGCTCCAGCTCCAAGAGGGTCTTGTCATTCTGCCGGGTATAGAGGCGGAAGAGTTCTCCCATGGGCGGCTCCTTTCCAGATGATCCGGCTGCCTTCACGCCCGGTTCGCCGGGGAGAAGGGGCAGCGTCTGCCGATGCACTGATTGTTCTGCGCCGAGTGTGTGCAGACGACCGTCGGCTTCTCCATCTCCACGCCGAGATGCTCTTTTGCGAAGTCGACCGCATGGAGGATGGCGAGATAGGAATCCCGCTTGCAGCAGCGCGGGCCGTCGATCTCCGAGATGGCCGTGAGCGCACGGGCCGTCATCTTCTGCGCCAGCGCCCATGGCGCCCCGGACAGGGGAGAGGCATAGGTGAGGATGGACACGAACATCCCGGAGCTTATCGCCGCGCCGCAGGCGCCCCAGTAGCCGCAGGTCCCGCCGGGTACGCCCTTGCCCCGGTTGAGCATCTCGGTGACGGCGCGCTTGAGATCGACGTCCCCGCCCGCGTTTTTATACGCGGTCAGCAGCGCCGCGCCGACCATGACGTGGTGCTCCGGCCCGTGCATATGGCAGAAGGGGAGGGACATCATCTTTTCCAGGATCGCGATGGGGTCCTTCGAGTCCTCTGTCATACACAGCGAGAGGATCGTGTCCATGCCCCTTGTGTGGCACTCGTTGCAGACGTAGTGGCCGTTGACGCAGCGGGTCTTGCTGTTCTCCCGCTTGTGGCAGATCTCGCAGCGCATCGGCTCGTCCTCCTGCAGGTAGACCAGCGGGGCCTTGCAGATCAGGCATTCCTCGTTCATTTGCATGTCTCTCCTTTCCTTTTCTGCGGCGCCGCGTCATTGACAGAAACGGGGACGCGGCCGTATAATACAGCTAACACATCCATAAAAATCATCGCGATGGGAGTTTGACCATGAAAATCGAATGTCTTCCGGTCGGCTGGCTGCGGGCCAACTGCTATGTGCTGTGGGATGAGGAAAGCGGGGAGTGCGCCGTGATCGATCCCGGCGGGAACCCGGAGATTATCCTGGGCTTTTTGAAGGAGCACGGCCTGCACTGTGACAGGATCCTGCTCACCCACGCCCACGACGACCACAGCAAGGGCGTGTACGGCGTGATCGAGGGCACGAGCGCGAAGGTCTGCATGCACCGCGGCGACGTGGGCCTGACCGTGCGGCGCACCGGGCTCTGCTTTCAGGAGCCGGCGGATACGATCTTCCTTACGGAGGGAGACGAGATCCCGGTCGGCGCGCTGACGGTGCGCGTGCTGGAGACGCCGGGCCACACGCCCGGGGGCCTCTGTTTCCTCTGCGAAGACGCGCTGTTCAGCGGCGACACGCTCTTCAAGGGCTCGACGGGGCGGGCCGATCTCGGCGGCGACTTTGACACAGAGCTGCGCTCGCTGAAAAAGCTGGCGCTGCTGGAGGGGGACTACCGCGTCTTTCCCGGTCACTCGTCGCCCACGACGCTGCAGGCCGAGCGGGAGAGCAACCCCTACATGCTCCGCGGCATGGAGCTGCCCGACGCTTGACGCGAAATAACCGGCTGTACTGCAAGTATACCGCAGCACAGCCGGTTTTTCAACGGCGTTGACGGAAGACATTTTTTCTTTCTGATTTAAAATTGTATTTGAATAATTGAAGCCCGTAGGTTATAATAGCCTTGCAAAACCAAAAAGCTGATTTGACATTTTTTCAACAAACTTGCGTCATATAAAAATCGCGGTCAATCATTCGACCGGACGCGGGCTTCGCTGCACGCTTGTTTAAGGGGTTTTCAGCATGGGCAGAACAAAATATTCGGACGAGGAGCGCGATCAGATCCTGGTCTCCTTCATTCGGGCGGCGCGGGAGATCCTGGACGAGGAGGGGATCGAGAACATCTCCATCCGCAAGATCGCGGGGCTGACGGGGCTCAACAGCGCCACCATGTACCTGTATTTCCCGAATTCCGACGTGCTTGTCACGATGGCCTCCATGAGCTATCTGGAGAAATACTGCCGGACGCTCGCGGCGGATATGCCGCTGATGAACACCAACTGTTCCGCCTTCCTGCACACCTGGGAGGTGTTCACCCAGTACGCCTTTGCCCAGCCGAAGATCTTCTACCATATTTTCTTCAGCCCGCACACCGTACCGCTCAACGAGATCGTCGACGAGTATTACCGCCTGTTCCCCGGGCAGCTGAGCAACATCCAGGGCAATGTCTACGAAATGCTGCACAGCGGCAGCCTGTCCGAGCGCTGCTGGGCGGTGTTCTGGCCTCTGGCGGAGGAACTCGGCATCGCAAGGGAGGAGGCCGAGCTGATCAACACCCTGACGCTCTGCTACTTCCGCACGCTGCTGGAGGAGCGCTGCCAGGACGCCGAGAGCATGCTCAAGAGCGCGCAGCTGTCCCAGAAGATGCACGACGCGCTGGAATTCCTGCTGCGCCAGGGAGAGAAAAAAACCTGAACCACGCATTTATGAATAGAGGCCGCTGCACATTTTGCAGCGGCCTCATACTGTAGACAAACCCCGGAACATGTCATCTTGAGCGGAGGCATTCTGACGCGCGAGAAACGTGCGACATTCCAAGCTTTGCTAGCCGGAGTCGAAAGATCTAAAAGCTCGGAAATCCTTACGCCTGAGATCTCTCCGCTCGCTTCGCTCGGTCGAGATGACACCGAGTGGGTACTTTGTTTATAGTCTCAGACCGCTCACAAATGTGAGCGGTCTCTTATGTTACGGCTGTTACGGCGTTCTTATGCAGGCTCAGGGGCTCTGTACCTCGACGAGCCACTCTTTCCGCAGCTCCCAGACGGCGGCCTGCCGATAGGCCTCCGGACAGTCCGCGCTCTGGAAGAGACGCTTCCAGCTGTCCCGGATCTTCCGCTTCTGCAGGGGATAGAAGGCGGTCGAAAAGACCTTGTGCGTATTCTCCAGCCCGACGCTCTTAAGTTCGCGCGCGAAGGCGGCCTCGTCCGCCTCGTCCCGGCTCAGGTATTCGAGATTCAGGATGCGCTCCCAGAGCCGCCTGTCGAAGAACAGCAGCCGGTCGGCGGGGATGCGGAAGCTCAGCAGCAGCGACTCCGGCCCCATGAAGCACCAGCAGCGGTCCGCGTACAGCCAGATCGGAGATTCCGCCCCCGCGGGGGGCGGGATGCGCAGGGCCATCTGTTGGCGGAAGAAGGCGTAGGCCTCCTGAAAGCTCCAGGCGGCGTCGCCGTACTTTTTGTCGACATAGGCGCGCTTGACAACGGAGACGCCGTCGCGCTCGATGCAGTCGAGTACCACCGGCTGCTGCGCGGTGTAGAGCAGAATCTCATCCATAGCGCTCCACCTCCCGGATCCATTCGGGGCGGATCTCCCAGATCGTGCCGACGTTGTTGTCCATGTTATCCGAGGGGGTGAAGACCCGGTCCCAGCTTTTGACGATCTTCTGCTTGAGGAGGGGGTAAAAGTTCCCCTTCGGTCCGCTGACGAGCGCGGCTTCATTGCCGATGCCGTAGCGCCTGAGCTCCTCGTTGTGGCGGCGCTCGTCGGCGGGATCGGTGGGCACGTACATGTAGTTGACGCGGTAGCCCCACTTGTCCATGTCTGCTATGACGATGCTCTCCTTCGGGATCTGCAGCGTGAAGGAGACCGTGCCGGGCGCGGGGGGCAGCTTCTGCGCCTCGGTCAGCGACAGCCAGATCGGCAGATCGTATTCCGCGGGGATCTCGATCAGACGTCTGGCCTGCCGGGTGTACCAGCGGTAGAGATCGAGATAGTAGTCCGCGATCTCCCCGTTCTTGGCCCGCACGTACTCCTCCCGCACATGGTAGGAGCCGGTTTGCTCGATCTCGTCGAGCACCTCTTTGACCTGACGCGTCCAAGCCAGTACAGTATCCATGCGCCTGCGCCTCCTTTCGGACTCTTTTATGACAGTGTAACAGAAATACGGCGTGTTGTACAGAAAAAAGCGTTTATAAAAAACTGCCCGCAAAAGCGGGCAGTAGGGGGGAAAAAGAGATGTAATAACGTCTGCTTTATTCTTCGGGCACGGGCTCTTCTTCGGGCTTTGCCTGCACTTCTGCATGTTCGGCCTCGAGCGCCTTGAGCAAGCTCGCCATGGAGCCGAGCATGATGAAGATGAAGGGGAAGGCCGCGGCGATGGAGATCGTCTGCACCGACTTCATGCCGCCGGACAGGAGCAGCGCGTAGGACAGCGCGGCCTCGATGCAGCCCCAGATGAACATGGTCTTGTGGGTGGGCTGCAGCCGGCCCTCCTCGGAGAGCATGCCGAGCACGAAGGTGCCGGAGTTGGCGGAGGTGATGAAGAAGGTGAACAGCAGGAAGATGGAGACCATCGACAGGATCTTGCCCAGCGGGTAATTGGCGAGGACCTTGAACAGCGTCAGCGTGATGTCGCTGCCCGCTTCCTGCGCCCAGGACAGCCCCAGGGTCTGGGCCAGATTCAGGCCCATGCCGCCGAAGACGGCGAACCACAGGATGGAGCCGATCGCCGGGACGGCCACCACGCCGAGGATGAACTCGCGGATGGTGCGGCCGCGGGAGATGCGGGCGATGAAGATGCCGACGAAGGGAGCCCAGGCGATCCACCATGCCCAGTAGTACACGCGCCAGCCGAGCGCCCAGCTGTTGTCGCCAAGCGTGGAGAGCATGAAGGAGTCCTCAAAGAAGTGGTTGATATAGCCGCCGATCCCGCCGACCAGACTGTTGAGCTGCAGCACCGTCGGCCCGACGATCAGCGCCAGACCCATCAGCGCCACCGCCACGTAGAGGTTGATGTCGCCGATGAGCTTGATGCCCTTGTCGATGCCGGAGATGGCCGTCCACAGATAGATCGCGGCGATGACCACGGTCAGGATCAGCCAGGTGATCTTGTTGTTCGGTAGGCCGAAGAGATAGGCAAGGCCGCCGTTGATCTGCATGATGCCGAGACCGAGGGAGGTGCAGATGCCCGCAATGGTGGCGAAGACCGCCAGGATGTCGATGACCTTGCCGACCGTGCCCTGGGCTTTCTCCTCGCCGATCAGGGGGATGAAGAGAGAGCTGATGAGGGCGGGCTTGTTCTTGCGGAACTGGAAGAAGGCGAGGCCGAGACCGATGATGGCGTAGTTCGCCCAGGGGTGGAAGCCCCAGTGCATGAAGGAGGCGCGCATGGCAAAATCGGCGGCCGCCGCGCTGCCGGCCTCGATGCCGGCGGTGGGGGAGAGGAAGTGCGACATCGGCTCCGCCGCGCCGTAGAAGACCAGACCGACGCCCATGCCGCAGCCGAAGAGCATCGCGAACCACGAGGCGTTGGAGTGCTCGGGACGGGAATCGTCCGGACCGAGGCGGATATTGCCGTACTTGCTGAAGGCGATGAAGACGACGAAGAAGACAAAGGCCGTCATGGCCAGCATGTACAGCCACGCGAAATTCACGGTGACCGCATCGAAGAGCCAGCTTGCGGCCGCCGCGAGGGAATCGGAAAAGAAGATGCCCCAAACGGCGAGGATGACGCAGATGATCAGGGACGCCAGATAAACGGTGTTGAGCTTGCCGCTCTTCCCCTTTGCGGAGTTACTCATTTCTTGCACTGTTCCTTTCTGAAATACTGGCAGGGTCTGCAGATCCCGCCGTGCAGCGTTGGTTTTGGAGCAAGCCAAAACAGGCCCCCCTTCAGAAAAGGGGCCTTTCGGAAATGGATATGAACAGCTGCGCCGCATCGAAAGAGCGTCAGACGGGACGGCCGATCCCTTCTGTGTGCCTGAAAACGCGGCGCTGGAAATGAGGGGGACGCCCTGCGGGGGTGCAGGGCGATAATATAATCACGACCATATTATTATCTGATTTGGGATGTCTGTCAAGGGAAAAACGGGCGTTTCCCCATTTTCGTTTAAGTTAACAATTTCGCATGTTCATTTTCGGAATATCTCACAAAAGCACAGGGAAGAGTATCCGAGCGAGAGTATGAAAAATACTTAAAAAAGTGGAATTTATCTTTTGTTTACGAACTGCGCCGCCCGGAACGGTCGGGGTAAACCAACGGCGGGCGGAGACTCCGCCGCCCTGTTAAGTTGAAACTTTGTACACTTAAGTGATAGAAATATAAAGAAAAGTTAAATTGACAAAACCCGCTTCCATATAATATAATCACAATTAGCAAAGACCATGGGCCCGGCCTTTGCTGATCTGCAAAACCCCATTTTCCGGATACCCTGTGTATCCCGACGCAAACTGAACGGCATATTTGTGAGAGGAGTAAGTACCGAATGAAACTCAGCATCGGAAACTTATATGTCAGAGACGTGGTCTTCGGGGAAGCTGATTCCTTCGCGGACGGCGTTCTGACCATCAACAAGCAGGCCGCCATCGACTACCTCATGGGTGAGGATGAGCACATCACCTCGCTGGACATCGTCGTCGCCAGACCCGGCGACGACACGCGCATCGTCCCCGTCATCGAGACGATCGAAGCCCGCTGCCGCATGGACGGCCGCGCGCTCTTCCCGGGCGTCACCGGCGAGCTCGCACCCTGCGGCGACGGTGAGCTCAAAGCCTTCAAGGGCTGCTGCGTCACGGTCGTGGGCGGCACCTGGGGCTCCTTCGGCGACGGCGTGATCGACATGGGCGGCGAGGGCGCCAAGCACACCTACTGGTCCAAGCTCATCAACATCTGCCTCGTCGGCGAGACGGATGAGGAGTTCGAGCGCTACGAGCAGCAGAAGTGCAACCATGCGCTGCGCTGGGCCGGCCACCGCTTTGCCGAGTATCTCGGCAGGATCGCGAAGGATCTCGAGCCCGAGGATACCGAGACCTACGTCTTCGATCCCGTCCTCAAGAGGAGCGAGGAGCGCAAGGCCCTGCCCAATGTGGCCATCGTCCTGCAGCCCCAGTCCCAGATGGAGGCTCTCGGCTACAACGACCTGATCTACGGCTGGGATATGAACAAGTATATCCCCAGCTACGTCAGCCCCACCGAGGTGCTCGACGGCATGATGATCTCCGGTTCCTTCATGCCCGCCTCCTCCAAGTGGTCCACCTACGAGTTCCAGAACTTCCCGACCATCAAGGAGCTGTTCGCCGAGGACGGCAAGACCCTGAACTTCGTGGGCGTCATCATGTCCAACCTCAACGTCGCGCTCGACCAGAAGGAGCGCTCGGCCATCATGGTGCGCAACATCGCCCTGAACCTGGGCGTCGACTACGCCATCGTGACCGAGGAGGGCTACGGCAACCCCGACGCCGACTATGTCCGCTGCCAGGTCATCCTGGAGGACGCGGGCATCCCCGTCGTCGGCATCTCCAACGAGTGCACCGGCCGCGACGGCAAGTCCCAGCCGCTGGTCACCCTCGATGAGAAGCTCAACGCGCTGGTCTCCTCCGGCAACGTGTCCGAGCTGACCGTGCTCCCGGCCTGCAAGACCGTCATCGGCTGCCTCGAGGCCATGAACCGCGACGGCATGTCCGGCTCCTGGGGCTATGACGAGGTGCTCGGCAAGTCCGCCAGGGATGACGGCTCCATCATCATGGAGGACAACAACTGGTTCTGCGGCGACCATATCTCCGGCTTCTCGGTCAAGACTATGGTCGAAATGTAATTTTGCAGAAAGGAGAAAAGGACACATGAAAAATGTGATTCTGTATCTGAATCAGTTTTTCGGCGGTGTCGGCGGCGAGGATAAAGCCGATCAGGAGCCCTTCATTGTCGAAGGCGCCATCGGTCCCGGCCTGGCCTACAACGCTGCGCTGAAGGATGCAAAGATCACGCACACGGTCGTCTGCGGTGACAACTTCATGGGCTCGAATACCGACGAAGCCGTCCGCCGCATCATGGAAATGCTCAAGGACAAGCCGATGGACTATTTCATCGCGGGTCCCGCGTTCCAGGCCGGCCGCTACACCGTCGCCTGCGGCAACATCTGCAAGGCGGTCCAGGAGCAGCTCGGCGTCCCTGTGATCACCTCCATGAACGAGGAGACCCCGGGCGTCAACATGTTCAAGAAGGACATGATCATCATGAAGGGCGGCAACAGCGCCGCCAGGATGAGAAAGGACGTCGGCGCCGTCTGCAAGTACGTCAACAAGGTCCTGGCGGGCGAGCCCGTTCTGGGCGCCGACGCGGAGGGCTACTTCCCCAGGGGCAACCGCCACGAGCTGTTTCTGGAGGACAAGCGTGAGAACACGGCGGCCTACCGCGGCGTGCAGATGCTCATCAAGAAGATGAACAAGCAGCCCTACCAGACCGAGCTTGTCATCCCCAAAAAGGATCTCGTCCCGATCGCTCCGGCGATCAAGGATCTGAGCAAGGCCACCATCGCCATGCTCAACACCGGCGGCATCGTCCCCGTGGACAACCCCGACCGTATCCAGTCCGCGTCCGCGACCCGCTGGGGCCGCTACGACATCAGCGGCATGGACAGGCTCGAGGCCGGCGTTTTCAAGACCATCCACGCGGGCTTCGACCCCGCCGCAGCCAACGACGATCCCAACGTCATCATGCCCATCGACGCCATGCGCGCCTATGAGCGTGAGGGCAAGATCGGGCGGCTGCACCCCTTCTTCTACACCACCGTCGGCACCGGCACCACCGAGGCCGAGGCGCGCCGTATGGCGAAGGAGATCATCCCATTCTTACAGGAGGATCATGTCGACGGCGTAATCATGCTGTCCACTTGAGGGACCTGTACGCGTTGCGGTGCAACGATGGTTAAAGAAGTTGAGAGAGCCGGGTTCCCCATTGTTCAGATGTGCAACCTGATCCCCGTGGCCATGACGGTCGGTTCCAACCGCATGGTCCCCACCATCTCCATCCCGTATCCTCTGGGCGATCCCAATACCCCGAAGGATGCGCAGTGGAAGCTGCGTTACCACCGTGTCGGCGTCGCGCTGGATGCGCTGGCCACCGATATCACGGAGCAGACGGTGTTCAAGGTCAAGATCTGATCTGAAAGCTCTTCCATAACGCTTCGGAATCCCCCGTGCCGTCGGGTCGGCGGCACGGGGGATTTTTACACTCTCTGTGAGAACGTCTCATTTTAGGATTGACAAAGTGTAAACAAACGGCTATACTATATATCAATTAAACTAACCGCGATGATTGAAAACGCCGTGCAGGACTACGGCGGAAGGAGCGCGCCATGGATAGAACCAAGGTCAGGATCTTTCTGTACGTGATCGATTCCGGCAGTCTGACAAAAGCCGCCGCCGCCTTTGGCTACACGACCTCCGGCATCAGCCACATGATGTCCACCATGGAGGAGGAGGTCGGCTTCCCGCTTCTGATCCGCAGCCGCAGCGGCGTCGCCCCGACGCCCAATGCCGAGCGCCTCATCCCCATCCTGCGCTCCCAGCTCAGCTGGGATGAGCAGCTCCAGCAGACCATCAGCGAGATCAGCGGCATGAACAGCGGCTCCATCACCGTCGCCGCCTATTCCAGCATCGCCAGCCAGTGGCTGCCGACGGTCATCAGCCGCTTCCACCGCGACTACGGCGCTATCGAGATCCACCTGCTGGAGGGGACCTGGCAGGAGGTCGCGGGCTATCTCGGCGAACACCGGGCGGATATGGGTTTTTACAGCTACCAGCCCTCGATCAAGTACCACTGGGTACCGCTGAAAAACGACCCGATGGTGGTCTGCGTACCGCCGCAGCACCCGCTGGCGGAGCACGAGAGCGTGAGGCTTGCGGATCTGAAGGACGAGAGCATCATCCTTCCCGCCTACGGCATGGATATGGACGTGCAGAATCTCCTGCGCGGCCACAGCTTCCGCTGCCAGTTCACGACGCTGGAAAATTCCTCCGCCTTCAGCATGGCGGAGCAGGGACTGGGCCTCGTCATCACCCATGAGCTCAATACGAGAGGGCGCATCAATCGGATGAAGATCCTGCCGCTCGACCCGCCGCAGACCATCAGTCTGGGCGTGGCCTTCCCCTCCGACACACAGCTCACGCCGGCCGCGTCGAAGCTGATCGAGTATGCGAAAATGATTATCCGCGACTCCTCCGTGTTCTGATTTTCCAATCCTGTTTATTATTGAAGGGATCGCAACAATTAAGAACGATCTGTAAACTATTTGTGAAGGCCGAGCTGACCGGGATCCCGGAAAGCCCGGCTTTTTCACGGCTTTTTCTGCCGATCCGGGCAATGTGCCTCAGGAATTGCCTGATGACATGGGAAAACCGACTTGACAAAAACTTAAGATTATGTTGAAATAATGTCGCTATGCAGTTGTCTGCTTTCGTACTATTATATAAGAGAAATCCAGTGTCGTATCTTTCATCGCTTTCAACCGCCGCGGTCAGCGTATCACGGCACCCGACGAAAACACGACGTCGTCCGCCCTGCGGCGGACGTGTCGGGGCCCGGTTTCCGGCGGGGCGCTGCGGGAGTTTGACCGTGCGGGACAAGGGGTGAGGGGTACACGTTGGCGGACAGCCTTTTCTTTACGCTTTATCAAGTTTTGTTGTTGACAAATCAATGCGGGGGAAATATAATATAATCACGGTTACATAAAGCGCTCAGTGAAATGGAAGCTGACAGCTTCAACAACAAAACGCCAACAAAAGAGGAGGAAGCAAATGGACAGCAAAATCTACGACGTCATGATTCTCGGCGGCGGTCCCGCCGGTCTCGCGGCAGGTCTGTATGCGGGACGCTCCAAGCTCTCCGTGCTGATTATCGAGAAGGGCATCGACGGCGGTCAGATCGCCATCACCCACGACATCGAGAATTATCCCGGACAGCCCAAGGTCGACGGCATGAGCGGTCAGGAGCTCGTCGCTCCCATGACGGCCCAGTGCAAGAAGTTCGGCTGCGAGCGCGTCAGCGACACCATCACCGCCTGCGACTTCAGCGGCACCATCAAGAAGCTCATCGGCAGCAAGGGCGAGTACCTGGCCAAGTCCGTCATTGTCTGCACCGGCGCGATGACCCGGTCCATCGGCTGCAAGAACGAGGCCAAGTATGTCGGCAAGGGCGTGAGCTACTGCGCCGTCTGCGACGCCAACTTCTTCGAAGATTTTGAGATCTATGTGGTCGGCGGCAACGGGATCGCGGCGGAAGAATCCCTGTATTTGTCCAAGTATGCGAGGAAGCTCACCATGCTCCACAAGGGCAGCTCCCTTGCGGTCACCCCCGCGATGAAGCAGGAAATCGAGGAGAACCCCAAGATCAACGTGATGTGCGACGTGGTGGTCGAGGATCTGGGCGGCGACGAGCTGCTCAGCGAGATCGTCATCCGCAATGTCAAGACCGGCGAGCTCACCACGCTCACGGCGGATGAGGAGGACGGCTTCTTCGGCCTGTTCGGCTTCACCGGCAAGAAGACCACCGGCATGTTCGACGGTATCCTGGACATGGAAGGCGGCTACATCAAGACCAACGAGAAGATGGAGACCAACGTGCCCGGCGTCTATGCCGCGGGCGACGTCCGCGTCACGCCGCTGCGTCAGGTCGTCACGGCCTGCGCCGACGGCGCCATCGCCGCCATGCAGTGCGGGAAGTATATCAACACCATCAAGTAATCACCTCAAAAAAACAAAAAGGAGAACCTGTCATGCTGGATCTTACGAAAGAAAACTTCGCCGCGGAAGTCCTCGAGGCGGAAGGAAAGGTTTTTGTCGATTTCTACGGTGACGGCTGCGTCCCCTGCGCCGCCCTCATGCCCTTCGTCCATCAGTACGCCGAGGAGTACGGCGACAAGATGAAGTTCACGTCCCTCAACACCACCAAGGCGCGCCGTCTGGCCATCTCCCAGAAGATCCTGGGTCTGCCCGTGATGGCGATCTACGAAAACGGCGCCATGATCGACTCCGTTGTGAAGGAGGAGGCCACCGCCGACTCCATCTTGGAGATGATCAAGCGTCACATCTGATCCCCGGTAAAGAGCCGCCCGGCTTTTTATAAACTTCAAAGGAAGGAGGAAAGATTCATGAGCATTTTGGCTGGCAAGAAGGTTGTCGCCATCGGCGACCGCGACGGTATTCCCGGCCCCGCCATCGAGGCCTGCGCCGTTACTGCCGGTGCGGAGGTCGTCTTTTCTTCGACTGAGTGCTTCGTTTGAACTGCCGCAGGTGCAATGGATCTGGAGAATCAGAAGCGTGTGCTGGGCTTTGCCGAACAGTACGGTCCCGAGAACGTCGTCGTTCTGCTGGGCGCCGCTGAGGGCGAAGCTTCCGGGCTCGCCGCTGAGACGGTCACCGCCGGTGACCCGACCTTCTCCGGTCCGTTGACAGGGGTCTCGTTGGGACTCACGGTTTTCCATGTTTGCGAACCTCAGGTCAAGGAAGAGTTCGATCAGGCCGTCTACGAGGAACAGGTCGGTATGATGGAAATGGTCCTCGACGTTGACGATATCGTCAGCGAGATGACGTCGATCCGCGACGAATTCTGCAAGTATCTGGGCTAAGCAACTGGTTTATGGGGCGGCCGTGCGCCGCCCCGCCACAAGCGCAAAGTTCAAATGAAAGCCATGATCGAACGGGGTGCAGGCTGTACCCCGGCCGTACCATGGCTTTTTTGATAAGAGATTTTCCTGTTTGGGATCTATAAATTTTTGACTGAAAGAGGTTTTGATGCCATATGAAAAGTGTTATTAAAGGCGCTGGCTACATTCTCTGCCATGTCCCCGACATGGTCCTGCACAACGGCACGACACAGACGACCGAGATGATCGTCAACCCCGAAGGCGAGTACCTCAAGGCACTCCCCAGCCATCTGCGCAGCTGGGAAGACGTGCTGGAGTACTGGCCCAACCAGGTCTACATCGGCAACAAGACCCCCGACGAGCTGGCCGCCGTTCCCCAGCCCTTCTATACGACCCCCTGCGACGTGAAGGAGCGTTACGGCCACTTCGGCCAGATGATGCCCCAGGAGGAGTTCACCCTCCTCATGCAGGCCAGCGACGTGTTTGACCTTGTCTGGCTGGACAAGAACTTCGTCGCTCAGTACAAGGAGCAGTTCGCGGCCAACCCGATGATCGACGAGACCATCGTCGCCCGCATCAAGGACGGCATCGAGATTTCCGAGATCGAGCGCCTCGTGAAGGAGGAGCACTCCGAGGGCCTGTACCACAACGGCACCCTCGTCGGCTGCGTCAAGCGCGCCCACGACATCGACGTCAACCTCTCCGCCCACGTCATGCTCGAGAACATCGTCTCCAAGGCGTCCTCCGTGCTGGCTCTGATCGCGGGCGTACAGAACGCGGGCTATCAGAAAGCCGACATTGAGTACGTCATCGACTGCTGCGAGGAGGCCTGCGGCGACATGAACCAGCGAGGCGGCTGCAACTTCGCAAAGGCCGCGGCCGAGATCGCCGGCCTCGTCTCCGCCTCCGGCTCCGACAGCCGCGGCTTCTGCGCCGGCCCCGCCCACGCCCTGGTTGAGGCTGCCGCCCTGGTCGAGGCGGGCGCCTACAAGACCGTCGCCGTTACGGCCGGCGGCTGCACCGCCAAGCTCGGCATGAACGGCAAGGATCATGTCAAGAAGGGCATGCCCGCATTCGAGGATATGCTGGGCGGCTTCTGCGTCGTCATCGGCGAGAACGACGGCGTCAGCCCCGAGATCAACCTGGAGATCCTCGGCCGCCACACTGTCGGCACCGGCTCCGCGCCCCAGAACGTCATCAGCTCCCTCGTCACCGATCCGCTGGACCGCAACGGCCTGAAGGTCACCGACGTGGACAAGTTCTCCCCCGAGATGCAGAACCCCGACATCACCAAGCCCGCCGGCGCCGGCGACGTGCCCCAGGCCAACTACAAGATGATCGCGGCCCTCGCCGTCAAGCGCGGCGACATCCCGAAGGCCGACATGCCCGCTTTCATCAAGGACCACGGCCTGACCGGCTGGGCCCCCACCCAGGGCCACATCCCCTCCGGCGTGCCCTACATCGGCTTTGCGCGTGAGGATATCATGGCCGGCAAGATCAAGCGCGCCATGATCATCGGCAAGGGCTCCCTGTTCCTCGGCCGCATGACCAACCTCTTCGACGGCATTTCCTTTATCATCCAGGCCAACTCCAGCGCCGAGGCCGCGGCTGCCGCAGGCGTCAGCGAGGAGGAGGTCAAGAGCATGATCGCCAAGGCGATGAAGGAGTTCGCGGCGACTCTTCTGGCCCAGGCCGAGTGAGGAGGCGCGGGATGAGTAATCTTCAGAAAACCATCGCCCAGGCCTTTCTGGAAATGGCGGAGGGCCTGGAGAGCGGCTCCTTCGGGAAAAAGCCCAAGATCGCCCTGACCGGCATGGGCAGCGAGCACGGCGAAGAAAACGCCATGCAGGCCGCCCTCATGGCTGCCAAGCGCGGCGTCGACGTCTACTACATCGGCACCCTCGAGGCCGAGGGCGTGACCACCGTCCATGTGGAAAATGAGGACGAGGGCCACAAGAAGATGGACGAGCTCGTCGAGAGCGGCGCGGTCGACGGCGCGGTCACCATGCACTACCCGTTCCCCATCGGCGTGTCCACCGTCGGCAGGGTCATTACCCCGGCGAAGGGCAAGGAGATGTTCGTGGCCAACACCACCGGCACCTCCAGCGGCGACAGGATCGAGGGCATGATCAAGAACGCCGTCTACGGCATCATCACCGCCAAAGCCAGCGGCGTGAAGAACCCCACCGTGGGCATCCTGAACGTCGACGGTGCGCGCCAGTGCGAGATCGCGCTCAACCAGCTGCGCGACGGAGGCTATGAGTTCGAGTGGGCCAGCTCCGCCAGGGCCGACGGCGGCGCGGTCATGCGCGGCAACGACGTCCTGCAGGGCAGCCCCGACGTCATGGTCATGGACTCCCTGACCGGCAACGTGCTGATCAAGATGCTCTCCGCCTACACCACCGGCGGCAGCTTTGAGGCCACCGGCTACGGCTACGGCCCCGGCATCGGCATGGACTACAACAAGCTGATCCTCATCATCTCCCGCGCCTCCGGCGCGCCGCTGATCGCCAACGCTCTGGAGTTTGCCGCCCAGCTCGTGCGCGGCAAGGTCTTCGAGGTGGCGAAGGCGGAGTTTGCCAAGGCGGAGAAGGCCGGCTTCAGCAAGATCCTCGAGGCCCGCAAGGCCTCCGCAAAGTCCGCCGCCCCGGCCGAGGAGGTCAAGGCGCCCCCGGCAGAGCCCTGCCCCGCCGCCATCCTCGGCGTCGAGGTCATGGATCTGGAGGACGCGGTCAAGGTCCTGTGGAAGGCCGGTATCTACGCCGAGTCCGGCATGGGCTGCACCGGTCCCGTCGTCCTGATGAGCGATGCCAACCACGATAAGGCCGTCGAGCTCCTCAGAGCCGCGGGCTATATCGGATAAGCAACAACCGGGCAACACGAAGCAAAACGACCCCGGCGCCGCGCGTCGGATCAGGCACGGCGCCGGGTCGTCGAATATGGGGTAAACGATGATTAAATCGGCAAGAGCGAATCCCGAGAGAATTTTTGTTCTGACGAAGTCAGGGCGGAAATTATCCGGGAGGCGACGCAGGCGGTTTGATCGGCGTTTACAAGGGGAGAAGCATCATGCAGACTGTCTATTTGGATAACGGCGCGACCTCCTTCCCCAAGGCCCCCGGCGTGGGGGAGGCCATGGCGGACTACCTTCTGCACAACGGGGCGAACGTCAACCGCGGCACCTACGGAAAGGCCAGCGCCGCCGCCATGACCGTCCTTGAGACGCGCCTGCGTCTCAAGGAGCTTTTCCATTTCCCGGGAAAGGAAGCGGAGGTCATCCTCACCCCCGGCCATACCTACGGCCTGAACCAGATCCTGCTGGGCTTTCTCGGGCCCGGCGACCACGTGATCGTCAGCAGCATGGAGCACAACGCCGTCATGCGCCCGCTCATGGAGCTGCAGGCGCACGGCGTGGAATTCTCCCGCATCCCGGCGGATCGGGCGGGCCGCACGAAAGCGGCGGAACTGCTGCCTCTCATCCGGGAGAATACGAAGCTCGTGCTGGTCGACCACGCATCCAACGTCAGCGGGACGATCTTCCCGCTGGAGGAGACGGCGGAACTCTGCCATGCGCGCGGCATCCCGCTGGCGGTCGACGCCGCCCAGACCGGCGGACACCGCGACGTCGATTTCGGCGCGCTGCATCTGGCGGCGCTCTCCGTGCCCGGCCACAAGGGGCTCCTCGGCCCGCAGGGCATCGGCGCGCTGCTGCTGGAGGAAGAATTTGCCTCCCGCCTCCGCCCCCTTGTCACCGGCGGCACCGGCTCCGCCTCCGACAGCGAGATCCAGCCGGACTACATGCCCGACCGCTTTGAATCCGGCACGGTCAATCTGCCCGGCGCCTTCGGTCTGCACAAGTCCCTCGGCTTTATTCTGGAGCAGGGGA
This sequence comes from Oscillospiraceae bacterium, assembly GCA_024691985.1. Taxonomy (GTDB): domain Bacteria; phylum Bacillota; class Clostridia; order Oscillospirales; family Oscillospiraceae; genus Limivicinus. The sequence goes on from JAILNC010000100.1 coordinate 23,185, forward strand.
TCGACAAGCTCAAGGCCCATGACGAGGCTTTGACCGCGCGTTTTCTCGACGGCGTGCGGGGGCTGCCCCTGCGCGTGGCGGGGCCGGCCGATCCGAAGCAGCAGGTGGGCGTCGTGTCGCTGGACTTCACAGACGGGGACAACGGCGAGATCGCCTACAGACTGGAGAAGGACTACGGCATCCTGACCCGCTGCGGCCTGCACTGCGCCCCCAACGCGCACAGGACGCTGGGGACCTTCCCGCAGGGCACGGTGCGCTTTTCCTTTGGTTATGCCACGACCGAAGACGAGATCGACTATGCCGTCCGTGCCATCCGCACGCTGGCGCTGGAAGCTTGAACACAAATTCGCGAACCCCTTTCCCGGCCGACTGACCGGGAAGCTTTGATACATGACGAGAGGAGGTGTCGATGTGGCGGAAATGAAACGGCTGACCGAGATGGTCGCCGCGGCCGGCTGAGCGGCCAAGCTCCCGCCGGGAGCGCTCGCGCAGGTTCTGCGCGAAATCCCCAGAATCCCCAATCAAAACATTCTGGTCGGCTTTGACTCCTCGGACGACGCCTGCATCTACAGGATCAATGACGAGGTCGCCATTGTCCAGACGGTGGACTTTTTCCCGCCGATGGTGGACGACCCCTATGTGTTCGGACAGATCGCCGCCGCCAACGCGATCTCCGACGTCTACGCCATGGGCGGCACGCCCGTCTTCGCCCTGAACCTGCTGTGCTTCCCGAACTGCCTCGGGCTCGAGGTGGCGGGGGAGATCCTCAGAGGCGGCGCGGACAAGGCCATGGAGGCCGGCTGCACCATCGCGGGCGGCCACTCCATCACCGACGAGGAGCCGAAATACGGCATGTGCGTCACCGGCACGGTCCACCCGAAGGCGATCCTTGCCAACAACACCGCCCGCGAGGGCGACGTGCTGGTCATGACCAAGGCGCTCGGCACCGGCATCCTGACCACAGCCTTCAAGGGCGAGATGATCACGGAGGCGGAGCTGCAGCCCGCCATCGACGCCATGCGCACGCTCAACCGCTACGGGGCGGAAGCTGCGAAAGGCCTGCGCATCCACGCCTGCACGGACATCACGGGCTTCGGCCTGGCCGGACACCTGTGCGAGATGGCGGAGGGCAGCGGTCTCACCGCCGCGGTCCGGGGCGATCGGATCCCCATTCTGCCGAAGGTCGTGGAGATGGCGCGCATGGGCTTGATCCCGGGCGGCATGTACCGCAACCGGAAGCACTTCGGAGACAGGCTCGACCTCAGCGGCGTCCCCGTGGAGCTTGCCGACATCATGCTCGACCCGCAGACCTCGGGCGGTCTGCTCTTCGCCGTGGACGAGCTCGACGCGCAGGAGCTGCTGCGCCGTCTGCGCGACAGCGGCGTGCCCGCCGCAGAGATCGGCGTCCTGTCTGCTTTTGATGGGGTATACATCCGGGCGGAATAGCCAACGCACGAATCGACAGACGAGGTGTCAGACATGAGTTCCAAACTGCTTCGGCAGATCCCGAAAACAGATGTCATCCTCTCCCGCGAGGCGCTGAAGGCGGCGCAGGAGCGGTATCCCTACGCCTTTGTGAAGGCCACCGTCCAGGCCTGCCTGGACGAGCTCAGGCGCAAGGCGCTGGAGGACAGCATTGACAGCATCCCCGGCCTTGCCGAGATCGAAGAGACTGTTCTCCGCTGGCTGGAGGAGGGGCATATCCATCATCTCAAGCGCGTCATCAACGCCACCGGCGTGGTGCTCCACACCAACCTGGGCCGCGCCCCGCTGGGCGAGGCCGCCGCCGCGCACGTCGCTGCTTTGAGCCGCGGCTACTGCAATCTGGAATACGATCTGGAAAAGGGCAGGCGCGGCAGCCGCTATGACCATGTGGAAAAGCTGCTGTGCGAGCTGACCGGCGCCGAGGCCGCCATGGTGGTCAACAACAACGCCGGCGCGGTTTTCCTGATGCTCAACACCCTCGCCCGCGGCAAAAAGGTGGCCGTCTCCCGGGGCGAGCTCGTGGAGATCGGCGGCTCCTTCCGCGTGCCCGAGATCATGTACGAGAGCGGTGCGGAGATGGTAGAGATCGGCTGCACCAACAAGACCCATGTGCGCGACTACGAGCGCGCCATGGACGAGCTGGGCGCGGAGGTGCTGCTGAAGGTCTATACCAGCAACTTCGTCATCAGCGGCTTTACCGAGTCCGTCTCCGCCGGGGAGCTGGCGCAGATCGCGCATAAGCGCGGCGGTATCGTCCTGCACGATCAGGGCTCTGGCTTCCTCTTCCCGCCCGAGGCCATGGGCCTGCACGCCGGAAGCGTGGTCTGGACGAGCCTGCGCGAGGGCGCGGACGTCGTCAGCTTCTCGGGCGACAAGCTGCTGGGCAGCGCCCAGTGCGGCGTCATCCTGGGCAAAAAGGAATACGTCGAGCGCATCAAGAAAAACCAGCTCACGCGCATGCTGCGCATCGACAAGCTCTCGCTCGCGGCGCTGGAGATCGCCCTGCAATACTGCAGGGACCCCAAGCTCGCCCGCGAGAAGATCCCGGCCCTCGCCATGCTCTCCAAGACGGAGGAGGCCTGCCGCGAGACGGCGGAGCGCCTGCGCTGGCTCATTGCGGAGCGCGCGCCGGACTGTGAGGTCCGCGTCGTCCCTGTCAAGGACGAGGCGGGCGGCGGCTCCATGGCGGGCGTGCTGCTCGACGGCGCGGCCGTCGCGGTACAGATCCCGGGTCTCGCGCCGGAGAAGGCCGAGGCGCTGCTGCACGGGATGAGCGTGCCTGTCATCGCCCGCGTCAGCCGCGACGGGCTGCTCTTCTCCGCGCGCACCCTCTTTGAGGAGGAGCTGGAGGAAGTGGCGGAAGCTGTGCGGACGCTGTACGTATCGGCAGCGGGGAGGCGCGTATGAAGCATATCGTCATCGGGACCGCGGGTCACATCGACCACGGCAAATCCTGTCTCACGAACGCCCTGACCGAGGGCGCGGCCTCTCACCGGCACATCGACCGGCTCAAGGAGGAGCGGGCGCGCGGCATCACCATCGAGCTCGGCTTTGCGGAGTTCGTGCTCCCCAACGGCCAGATCGCGAGCATCGTCGACGTTCCCGGCCATGAGAAGCTCATCAAGCACATGCTCATGGGCGCGGCGGGCATGGACATGGTGCTGCTGGTGGTCGCGGCGGACGAGGGCTTCATGCCCCAGACCAAGGAGCACCTGGAAATCCTGTCCCTGCTTGGGCTCAAGCACGGCATCGTGGTGCTGACCAAGATCGACATGGCTGACCCCGAGTGGATCGAGATGGTCAAGGAGGACCTGACCGAGCACCTCAAGGGCAGCTTTCTCGAAAACGCCCCGATCATGCCCGTCTCCGCCTTCACGGGCGAGGGCATCGACGCGCTGAAAAACAAGATCATGGAGATGGTGGCGGGACTGGAGGAGCATGTCGCGGACAAGCCCTTCCGCCTCCCCGTCGACCGCGTGTTCTCCATCAAGGGCTTCGGCACCGTCGTCACCGGCACCATGATGGACGGCGAGCTGAGCGTGGGGGAGAACGTTATGATCTATCCCCAGAACATTGCCTCCAAGGCGCGCGAGATCCAGCATCACGAGGTCAAGCAGGAGCACGTCGGCCCCGGCATGCGTACAGCCGTGAACCTCAGCGGCGTGGACAAGAACGACATCGCCCGCGGCTGCACCGTGGCCAAGCCCGGCTCCATGCAGCTGTCGACCCGCATCGCCGTCTCCCTGCAGATGACGAAGGACGCGGCCTTCAGCGTGAAAAACGCCTCGCGCATCCACTTCTATCAGGGCACGCAGGAGCTGGTCGGCAAGATCCGCCTGCTCGACTGCAACGCGCTCAACGCGGGCGAGCAGGGCTACGCCATGATCATGTTCAACGAGACGCTGACGGCCCGCAATCTGGACAAGTTCATCATCCGCTTCTTCTCGCCAATGGTGACCATCGGCGGCGGGCAGATCCTGGACATGCAGTCCCAGCGCCTCAAGCGCAGCGACCCCAACGTGATCGACCGGCTCCGGCGTCTGGCCGGCACGCCGACCGAACGCGTGCTGCAGCTCGTGGAGGATGCGGGCTGCGCCCTCCCGCAGGAGCGCGATCTCGCCACCGAGAGCGGCCTGTCCGCCGGCGAGGTGCACCGCTCCCTCAAGGAGCTGAGCAAGGCCGGGAAGATCGTGAACATACGGGGCGGCTATGTGACGAAGGCCTGTCTGGACCGTGTGTGGCTGAACATCGAGCAGCTGCTGAAAACCTTCCATGAGGAGCAGTCGCTGGCCGAGGGCATGCAGCTCGCGGAGCTGCGCGAGCGCGTCTTTGCCGCCACGCCCAAAACCTCTGACGCCTTCTTTGAATACTTCGAGAAGGCTGGCGGCCTGCGGCGCAGCGGCAGCTTCGTGGCGCACAGCGAGTTTGAGAGCGCGTTCTCGCCCGAACAGACCGCCATGCAGGAAAAGCTCGGCCAGATGTACAGGGACTTCGGCAAGGAGCCCATGAGCAACGCGGAGCTCGCCGAGCAGTTTGCCAAGCAGCCCAAGCTCTTCAGGCAGGTCCAGGCCAGGATGCACCAGGACGGGACGCTCATGGCGCTCAACCCCAACGTCTCGGTCACGACGGAGGCCTACGAGGACGCCCTGCGGATCCTCAATGAGATGTTCGCCCAGAACCCGCAGCTCACCCTCGCCGATTACCGGACGGCCCTGGGGGTCTCCCGCAAGTACGCGCTGCTGTTCCTCGATTATTTCGACAGTCAGAAGATCACCAAGAAGGTCGGCGACGTGCGCGTGCTCGTCCCGAAGAAATCCTGACAACCAGCCCGGAGGCGGCGGAAACGCCGGCTCCGGGAAACGAAACCTTGACAAGCGCATAGCGCCCTTTCCGGGGGACTGTGAAATAGCAGTTGACTTTTTTGGTGAGCGAGATTATACTATTTTCAGAGAGTAAGCGTGTTTTCAGGCTGTATATGGGAGTAGAAGGGTGACTGGTGTGCCCTCTGGTCTTCAAAACCAGTATAAGCAGCAGCCTGCTTGGGTGGGTTCGATTCCCACCTACTCTCGCCACAAACAGGAAATGTGTCTCCGGATGCGTTTCCTGTTTTTTTAACTCCATATGATGAAATTCCTTTTGTCCTGTTTCGCGTGCGGCATTGAGGCTGACTTTGCCGGGCGCGTGTAATATGGGAGCTTCGGCGGAATCGGGGACAGGCTGCAATCCCCATCCAGACGGGGCAATCATCACTTCGGTGAGAAAAGAAAGGATTGTCATTATGGCTAAACTGAAACCTCATCTCTGGGTCATCGTGACCGGTCTCGTGGTCGGCGCCGCCGCGGTCCTGCTGACCGCGCTCGGCAACCCCGGCAATATGGGCTTCTGCATCGCCTGCTTCATCCGCGACATCGCGGGCGGCGTGAAGATGCACACGGCCCCCGTCGTCCAGTACGTCCGTCCCGAGATCATCGGCATCGTGCTCGGCGCGATGGCCATGGCGCTCATCGGCGGCGAGTTTAAGTCCAAGGGCGGCTCCGCCCCGGTCAGCCGCTTCGTGCTCGGCTTCTTCGTGATGGTCGGCGCGCTGATGTTCCTCGGCTGCCCGCTGCGTATGGTCATCCGTCTCGGCGGCGGCGACGGCAACGCGCTCTTCGGCCTGCTGGGCTTCGCGGCCGGCGTCTGGTGCGGCACAATCTTCCTCAACAAGGGCTTCAGCTTCAAGCGCGCCTACAACATGCCCAAGCTGGAGGGCTATGCCCTGCCCGCGATCAACGTCGTCCTGTTCGTCCTGCTGGTAGCCGGCGCCGGCGTGCTCGCTTTCTCCGAGAAGGGGCCCGGCTCCATGCGCGCGCCCGTCATCGCGGCGCTCGTCGCCGGTCTCGTGGTCGGCGCCCTCGCGCAGAAGTCCCGCCTGTGCATGGCGGGCGGCATCCGCGACGCCATCCTGCTCAAGGACTTCCACCTGCTCTGGGGCTTCATCGCGATCTTCGCCGCCGTGCTCGTCGGCAATCTGATCCTCGGCAAGTTCAAGGCGGGCTTTGACGGCCAGCCCGTAGCCTTCAACACCCTCGTCAGCGGCAACTTCCTCTGGGCCTTCCTCGGCATGTTCCTGGTCGGTGTGGCCTCCGTCCTGCTGGGCGGCTGCCCCCTGCGCCAGCTGATCCTGGCCGGCTCCGGCAGCAGCGACGCCACCGTCGCCGTGCTCGGCATGACCGTCGGCGCCGCCTTCTGCCACAACTTCGGCTTTGCCTCCTCCGGCGACGGCACCACCGCCAACGGCCACATCGCCGTGATCGTCGGCATCATCGTTACGCTGATCATCGCCTTCACCAACTGCCAGAAGGCCGACGACTGAGAAAGAGAGGGTACGGAACATGACAAAGGTCGACGCGAGAGGCTATGCCTGCCCCCAGCCCGTCATCATGACCAAGAAGGCGCTGGAGAAGAACGGCGCGCCCGTGACCGTGCTGGTCGACGACAATGCGCCGCTGGAAAACGTGACCCGCTATGCGACCAACGCAGGCTTCAAGGTCTCCCACAAGGACCTCGGCGGCGGGGAATTTGAGATTTCCATCAAGTGATGGAACAGATCGCCACCTTCCACACCCATCTCGGGGCGCTGAGATTCCAGCGCAGGCTGACGAATCTCGGCCATGAGGCGGCGATGGCGCCGGTGCCCAGGAAGCTCTCCGCTTCCTGCGGCACCTGCGTTCGTTTTGCCGCGCCCTTTGAAGAGGCGTGGGCCGACGAGGATCTGGACGCCGTCTACCTCGCGGAAGGGAAGAACAGCTATACGCGCGTCTTCCTCAACGGGGACTGACGGGCTGCGCCGCCGAAGGGAGAACACACATGGAATACGAAGGCCAGATCTGCCGCAGTCCCATGGAGCGCGGCAGCTTCATGCTTCCGGTCTCGGTGGGCTGCGCCTATAACTGCTGCCGCTTCTGTATGCTGTTCAAGCATCTGCAGTACCGGACGCTACCGATGGAGCAGATCCAGGCGGAGCTGGACCGGGTCGTCGCACTGGGCGGCAGCCCGCGCCGCGTCTTTCTCGGGGACGGCAGCGCCTTCGCCCTCCCGGCCGCGCGGCTGGAGGAGATCCTGCTGCGCGTGCGCGCGGCCTTTCCAGACTGCGAGAGCGTCGCCATGGACGCCACGGCGCGCAGCGTACTGGCAAAGTCGGACGAAGAGCTGCGCCGCCTGGCGGAGCTCGGCGTCACCGATCTCTATCTCGGGATCGAGTGCGCGCTGGAGGACGTGCTGGCGGCCATGGACAAGGGCAACACCTTCGCCGAGGCGGAGGAGGCCGTCGAGCGGCTGCACCGCGCGGGCATCGGCTACGACGCCCACATCATGACCGGCATCTGCGGACACGGCAGGGGAGAGGAGAACGCCCGCGCGCTCGCGGCCTTCTTTCAGCGCACGAGACCGCTGCGCGTCTGCAACTTCTCGCTGTTCCTGCACAAAAGCGCGCCTCTGTACGAGGATGTGCTGGCCGGGCGCTTTGTCCCGGCTGACGAGCGGGAGAACCTCACGGAGGAGCTGCGGCTGCTGGAGGGGCTGGACGGTCTGACGCTGGAGTACGACGGCCTCCACGACTTCGTCCCCCTGCGCGTGAAGGGCAGGCTCCCCGCGGATCGGGAGACGCTGTGCCGCCGTCTGGAGGCGGCGATCGCCGCCTATGACGCCGCGCCCGGGACGATCCCGCTGGCGCTGGTGGAATGAACTGAAAACCAAAATCCCTGATGTCATCATCAGGGATTTCTTAAAACGGAGGAGCTTTCATGCGCATACTGAGCGTGACGGCGCAGCGGCCGGACAGCACCGGCAGCGGCGTCTACCTGACGGAGCTTGTGCGCGGCTTTGCCCGACTCGGGCAGACGCAGGCGGTACTCTGCGGTCTCGGACCGGAGGACGGGGCGGCCTTCCCCGAGGGGGTGGGCTGCTTTCCCGTGCGCTATGAGACGGATGAGCTGCCGTATCCCGTACTGGGCATGTCGGATCAGATGCCCTACCGCAGCACCCGCTACTGCGACATGACGGAGGAGATGACCGCGCAGCTTCGCGCCGCCTTTTCCGTGCAGATCGAAAACGCGCTGCGGACCTTTCGGCCCGACGTGATCCTCTGTCATCACCTGTACTATGTGACCGCCCTCGTACGGCAGCTCTGCCCGGAGACGCCGGTCTATGCGCTCTGCCACGGCTCGGACCTGCGGCAGATCCGCAAAAACCCCTGGCAGAGGGAGACGATCTGCGAAGAGATCGCGCGGCTCGACGGCATTTTCGCCCTGCACGAAGAGCAAAAGCGCACGATCGTGGAGCTCTATGCCGTGCCGCCGGAGAGGATCACCGTTATCGGCACCGGCTACAATCGGGAGATCTTTCACCTGACCGATGCGCGGAACGCCCGCGGCGACGGGAAGACACGGCTGCTCTTCGCGGGGAAGATCGCGGAGAAGAAGGGCGTGTTCAGCCTGCTGCGCGCGATGTCGCGGCTTGACAGACCGGAGCGTTATTCTCTCACGCTCGCCGGTGGTTACGGCGACGAGGAGGAATATGCGCGTATCCGGGAGGCCGCGAAAGCAGTTCCCTGCGAGCTGCGCTTTCCCGGCAAACTGAGCCAGCCGGAGCTCGCCGCCGTCATGAACGGGAGCGACGTCTTCATCCTGCCCTCCTTTTACGAGGGGCTGCCGCTGGTGCTGATCGAGGCGATGGCCTGCGGCCTGCGCTGCGTCTGCACGGACCTGCCCGGCATCCGCCCCTGGCTGGATGCGCAGCTGCCCGGGCACGGGGTCGTCTTCGTCCCGCCGCCGCAGATGGTCAACCAGGATGAGGCGCTGCCCGAGAGCCTCCCCGCCTTCGAGCAGGCGCTGGCCGCAGCGATCGAGAGCGCCGGAGCCGCGCCTCTCCCGGATCGGGAGCGCCTGCATGCGCTCTCCTGGGACGGCCTGTGCGAAAGGCTTCTCCCGCTGCTGAAAGCCTGAAAACAAAGCTGCGGCTGTCAGCGGGCATGGAGCGCAACAGGCTCCGGGAGGCCGGAAGTTCGAAGCTTCTCACCCGAAACAAAACCGCCGAAATCATTTTGATTTCGGCGGTTTTCCATACATTTGGACGAAATGCGGCCCGATGTCACAGGCCTCAGGCCGCCTTGCCGATGAGCGGCAAAGCGGAAGACTTCAAAAAACTCAGGCGTCGGCCTCGGCGTCAGCCTCGCCCATCTTGCCGTATTGTGCCTCGTCGGTATCCCGGAAACGGATATCGGCCTCTAAAAACAGATTCAGGATCCTGTGCTTATACCGAAGAGTCGGCAGGGTCTCGATGAACGTCGCGATAGCGGCCCACATGGAAAAAGAACCGACCGCAGAGATGATTTCGGCGGTGACCGTATCCACCCGACCCATTGACGAATAGCCGATGACGACAAAGAGCGCGCCCGGCAGAAGAGCGGCAAGCGCTCTCAGATCGCTGCGGCGTATCTCCCTCTTGTTGCGCCGGAGCAGCTTCTCTACATACGTGCGATAAGTACTGCAGAAACGCTCCATGTCCGGGAGCTTTGGCGCCTGAAGCTCGATGGCGATGTCTTCGCCGACCCTGTGATCCACAATGTAATCCTGCAGATAAGCAACCAGCTCAGCGCTGAAGGAGCGGTCGGAGGGATAGAATCTGTCTTAGAGAGCCTCTTCATCTGTGACTCTGATCGGAATGCAGAACTCATTCATGGGTGCAGTTCTCCTTTTTCGGTTTGATGTCCTGTTTTATCTGCCCGCGGCCCTGTCATTCATGCGCGTCGGACTGCGCCTGGCGTTTCTCCAGCTTGGAAAGGAAGTAGTCCTGATAGACAAAGCTCAGGATCGCCGCGGCGGGGATCGAAAGCAGCATGCCCAGGACGCCGAATATCTCTCCAAGCACGATGCCGGCGACCAGGATCAGCAGGCCGGAGACGCCGAGAGAGCCGGAAAACAGCTTGGGCTTGAGAATGTAGCCGTCCACGAACTGCAGCACGATACAGAAGATGATGAACATCAGCGCATGGAGCGGATTGACGAGCAGGAGCACGAACGCGCCGATCACGCCGCCGATGATCGGGCCGAAATTCGGGATCAGATTTGTTACGGCGACGATCACCGAAATAAGGCCGATATACTCCATCCCGCACACGAGCATGAAGATCGCATTGACAACGCCGACGATGACGGATTCCAGCAGGCTCTGCTTGAGGTAGCTGATCAGGATCGCGTCACAGCGCCGGATGAAGTCCATGATGCCGTCGGCCTTCTCCTTGTGCAGGGTCACGGTCATGAAGCGCCACAAGGCGTTCAGCACACCGGTCTTGTCAATGAGCAGATAGACCGCGACGATCAGCGCAAGCGCAGTGGTAAGGATCCCTTTGCCGGAGTTTGCCGCCGCGGACAGGATCTTTCCCGCATTTCCGCGCACGAAAGCGGAGATGGACGTCAAGGCGTTCTGTGACAGCGTCTCGATGTTTTCGGCATTGAGCACAGCTTCCAGCGGGCTGCCCTCCAGCATCCGGATCAGAGATACGGCATATTCGTCATAGCTCTCCGAAAAGCGTGAGATGCTCGACACAAGCTGCGGGATCAGTGTCCCGAGCAGAAGGATCACGGCCAGCAGCGCCGTGAGGATCCCAAGCGTCACGGAGAGATACCAGCGCGTGTTGCCCGCCTTCATCTTGCGCAGTACCTTTTTTTCGTAGAACTTTGCCAACGGATTGAGAAAATAGGCGAATATGGCGCCCAGGAGAATGGAACTGAAGCTTCTGAGGAAGAAGCCGACAGAAGAAAACACCGTGCTGAGATTCGCCAGAAGCATGTAAAACGCCACGGCGATACAGGCGATCACCGCGCCGTTAAACCATTTCTTTTCTGACAGCTTGAAATGTTTCATGCCATTGCCTCCTGTCCTTCCGGCCGTACCGGATCCGGTCCGTAATACGCCAGACACAGCATCGTGAGATCGTCAAACTGATCCGCGGTCCCGACGAATCCGTCCACCGCAGCCCGTGCAGTTCTCAATACCGCCTCGGGGTCCTGTCCGCCCGCGCTGTTCAGAGCCTCCAGGACGCGGTCCGTTCCGAAGAGCCGGCCGTCCTCGTCGTTCGCCTCCGGAAGACCGTCGGAATAGACGAACACCATGCTGCCCGGCTCCAGCTTCAGCGCATACTCGCGGTAGGAGATGCCCTCCATGGTCCCCGCCGCCATCCCGTGCGGATCCTTGACAAGCTCATATCGGCCGCCCGGGCTCTTCAGGATCGGATACTCGTGGCCGGCGTTGACCGCCTGCATCCTGCCGCTGGAGATCTCGAGCACGCCGAGCCAGACGGTCACGAACATGAGCTCGGAATTGTTGGCGGCGATCTGCTCGTTGAGCTGCTCCATGGCCCGCTTCGGGCCGAGACCCGCCAGTACGCAGTTGTGCAGCAGCACCATGCACTTCATCATGAAGAGCGCGGCCGGTATCCCCTTGCCCGAGACGTCCGCCATGACCAGACCCAGGTGGTCCTCGTCGATCAGGAAAAAGTCGTAGAAGTCGCCGCCGACCTCCTTGGCCGGGTCCATCTCGGCATACAGCGCGAATTCCTTCCTGTCGGGGAAGGGCGGGAAGCTGCGCGGGAGCATGTCCTCCTGGATGCGGGCGGAAAGCGCAAGCTCGGTGCTCAGGCGCTCGCGTTCCGCCGTGATCCTGGTATTCTCGCGCAGATAGTGCTTCAGATTCCGGTCCATGTCTTCGACCGAATGGGCCAGCGCTTCCAGCTCGTCGCCGGTGCGCACGTCGGAGACATACTCCTCGTCGCTGTCCAGCTTGCTGACCAGCTCGTCCGTGTCCTGCTTGAGCGACTGGATCGGGCGGATCATCGTCCGCTCGAGCACCCGGTAATGCAGGATCATCCCGATACAGGTGATGGCGATGATCGTGATCGCGAGCATCAAATACAGATTCATCTGCGCCTGCCAGATCTCAGCGATCGACACATCGACGCCGACCAGAGCCGGGACCTCGTCGTCCGCGGTATGCAGCGGCACAAGAGCTGTGGCGAGCTTTTCGCCGCCGAGCTCACGCACGCCGATATAGAGCTCCTCCGGCGCCTGCAGCTTTTCCCTGTCCAGCGCCTGCAGCATGATCTCTTTTTCGCCGGAGCGGTAGGGCCGACGCTCGAGAAACTCCGCCTGCGCATCTTGCAGGTCCCCGGATCCCGCGGGCAGATTGTGATAGATCTCGCTGATGCAGATCAACTCGTCCTCCGCGGGAACGACCAGATAGATATCCTTGAATTCCCGGTCGTACATGCCTGCGGTCATGAGGCCGCTGCGGATGGCGAAATACTCGTCGTCCTCCGTCCCGGTCTCCAGAAACTTTGTCGGCGCGCTGCCGCTGATGTTGTCCGCGATCAGATGGGTATAGGAATAGGTGTTCTCGGTGTAAAGCTTCAGGTTCCGCTTGTACAGCATCTGACCTGCGATGAAGCTGACCCCCAGGATCAGGAAAAGACCCAGCAGGGCAAGGTGGCTGATGTTCCGGCCGGCGATCGTGCCCCGCCTGGTTTTGATTTTCTTGTATTCTCTCATGGCCTGTATCCCGCGTCTTTCCCGTTCAGTTTGATGCTTCCTCGCCGAGGAAGAAACCGCTGATCCGATCCTCCGTGACGAGAACGGATTCCTGATGGAAGCGGGTACGCAGCTCCTGCGCGATCTTCTGCACGAGGTCCCGATCCGCATCGATCAGTATGAGCACGAGCGAGGTTTCCTCCGTGTATTCCCCGTCCTCGTGATAGTATCCGCCCTCCTCAATGTCAACGGAGAATGCCGCGTGATAACTGCGGCAGACGTCCTTCAAAACGTCCAGATACGTCTGCGTATCGTACAGCTGCTCTCTGGTCACCGCGTCGTACAAGCCGATGTAGATGCGGGTCTCCGTCATCTGCATGCCGCTCGCCGCGTCCTTTTGCTCAAGCAGCGCGGAGAGCTGCCCGGTGAGGGCCTCTTTGGCGAGCCGGCGCTGTTTTTTCAGCTTCTGCCTCATGGCGTAGTGTATCAGAGCAGCTGCGTATTTCTGCGACATTTTTTCTTCTCACTCCAATTTATTCAAAGCCGGCGGGATCGCGCCGATCCCGCCCGGAAACGGCTGCGGCGCGGGCAGAATACCAATTTCTGTCTGTATAGTCTACTATAACACCCGCCTTTTTTCAATATAATATTCATTTTCGTCTGCCCGGGAGTTCCGGCTGCACAGGCAAAAAAGAAATGACAACAATAAATTATTTTATGCAAATTGTTGACATAATGTAAATTATGTATTAAGATTGACTCGATTATGTAAATTATGTAATGTATACCAATGCCGATTTGATTACAGAGACAGAGCACAACACAGAAAAACGGCATAATTGCTTCGTTTTGGTTATGTTTACCATCGCGAAGGGGAGAAGGCGTCATGAAAAAACCAGAAGGATTCTCGCGCTGCTGCTGGCGGCGCTGATGTTCGTGAGCCTTCTACGCGGTCAGGATCACGGGCAGCGCCGCGGAGGGCTTCACCGTCACCAACACCCATACGCCGGCGCCGACGCCCAAAATGTACACCATCACCTACGTCCTCAACGGCGGCGTATATGCCGGCAGCCGGGCAAACATCAGGGAGACCTATCCGGCGGGCACGGTGATCTCGATCCATGAGGCGCCGATCAGAAGAGGATACCGTTTCCTGTACTGGCAGGGCTCGGCCTATTATCCGGGAGAGTCGTACACGGTCACAGGGGACCATACCTTCACCGCGCAGTGGGAGAGGACGTACGAACCGGACATTTCGCCGCGCACGGGCGACAACAGCAGACTCGGGCTGTGGACGCTTCTGATGCTCCTCTCGCTGAGCTGCCTGGCCTTTGTCCCTGCGGTATACCGTAAGAAAGGCACGCACTGAGCAAACAACAAGTCAAGACCGTCGGCCAGGCCGGCGGTCTTGACAGACTGAAATCTTGCTTCACAAAGCGTTGTTCACGAGGTGGTCGAGCACATGGCAGAGACAGTGGAAATCCGAAAATGCAGGGCCGAGGAGGTCGCCCGGACAGGGCGCTTCTATGACAATGTCGTGCGCTGGCTGAACGAGCATGTCAATCATCCCCGCTGGATCTACGGCGTCTATCCGAGCGAGGGCAGCGTGCGGACGATGGCGGAGGCGGGAGCGCAGTATCTCTGCATCCGGGGAGGATCCATCGTCGGCGCCTTTGCTCTGAATACCGAGCCGCAGGGCAGCTATCAGAAGGCCGACTGGAGCCGGGCGCTGGCCGACGGCTCGTATATGATCCTTCACGCGCTGGCCGTCGATCCTCGTCTGCAGAGGCAGGGGCTCGGGGCTGAGGTGATCCGCTTCTGCGCGGACAAAGCGAAAGCGGACGGCTATCAAGCCATCCGCATCGATGTCGTTCCGACCAACATCCCGGCGAGAAGACTGTTCGAGAAGAACGGATTCAGCTATGTCGGGGACGTCGATCTTGAGCTGCCCATCGGAGACATTCCGGCGTTCAGCATGTATGAGTTGAATATCTGATCCGTCGAGGGACCGAAAACTGTCTGTTTTCCGCAAAAGTCCCTGCATGTCCGAAAGACATGCAGGGACTTTTGCTTTTTAAATTCGGATCGTCAGCACGTTCAGACCGAGGATGTTCTGGTACTGCACGTCCCGCGCGCTCTTGAACACCATGCGGATGCCGATGTTTTTCGCCGGGTCCTCGCCCGCGGCGAGCATTTGCCGCTCGTGCGGGTCAAAGGGGACGCAGTCGTCCTTGATGCGCAGGATGATATCGTCGTTCTTGTGGACGACGCGCACATCGACCGAGTGCGGCTTTTTGTCCTTTGTGAAGCCGTGGTCGATGATGTTGCCGGCCATCTCCTCCATGGACAGACCCGCCAGATAGGCGCGGTGTGCATCGAGACCGCGGGAGAGGCAGAAGGCCTGAACACGCTCGGCGATGCTGACGACGCCCTCCATGTCCCGTACGCTCAGATCCAGCCGCGCATCCTCCGGAGCGCCGAAGTCGTCATCAATGACCATGAGCTCCTCCATGTTCCGGGGGAAGCGCTTTTTCCGGATCCAGGCATAGCCGATGATGACCAGCGTCGTGACGACGCCGTTGAGGACGTTGGCGACGTAGGCACTGTTCAAGCCCATGCTGCGGATCAGCAGGGCGGTGAAGCCCGCCACGCACACCACGCCGTCAAGCAGACTCAGCAGATGAACCAGGACCTGCTTGTTCGAGGCCTGCCCGTAGCAGGTGAAGTGCATGCAGATGATGCTCAGCGGCATGCACAGCGGCAGGATGCGAAAGCCCCACACGGTCATCATGAACACGGGCTCGGCGGGATCGTGATAGAAGATGCGTGTCAGCGGCACGGCGCAGAGGATGATCCCCGCGGAGATCGCATACTGCAGCGGGACGAAGCGCCGGAACATGACGCGCATGACGTCTGTAAGCGTCTGCCGATCCTCCTCGCCGATGCTGACGCTGATCAGCATGCGGGACACGGCCAGCATGCCGGTCGGTATCGCCCAGAAGATACGCAGCAGATTGTCCGCCGTGGCGAAGGCCGAGATGGCCACGCTCCCGACGAATATGTCCAGCATGCGGTTGACAAGCAGGCCGCGGACGGTCTGATAGACGTTGCTGAGCGCGCCCGGCACGCCGATGCGGAAGATCTCGCCGCTGTCATGCCAGGACAGATGGCGGAGACTGAAACGGATGTGCGATTTCCCGGAAGCATAATACTCCGCCTGGACGAGCAGAAAAACCCACATGCCAAGCGACGAGGCCAGCGCGAGGCCCAGGGCTTCCATATGCAGAAGCTCGACGAACAGATAATTCAGGATCAGATTGACGACGATATAGACCACGCTTGCGATCATGGTCCGCCTTGTCTTGTTCTCGAGAGAGAGGAACGCAGCAAGGGAGTTGCCGAGCAGCAGGGGGAGCACGCCGAGGGACTGACCGATCAGATAGCGGTTCATCAGCGGGCGCACAGCCTCGTCTTTGGTCAGAAAGCCAGTCAGATTGAAAAGCCCCATCCCCAGGAAGAGGGCGGCAAAGACGAGACCCGTCAGCGCCGAGACGAGCAGGTTCAGGGAAAAGACGTTCCGCACCCCATCCTGATCGTTCTCGCCGATATACTTCCCGCACAGGATCACGGAGCCGCCGACCAGAATGAGGCTGAGGGCTGTGATCAGCATGTTGAGCGGGCTGTACAGTCCGACCGCGCTCATGGCGTCGACGCCGACG
Source organism: Oscillospiraceae bacterium (assembly GCA_024691985.1). GTDB lineage: Bacteria > Bacillota > Clostridia > Oscillospirales > Oscillospiraceae > Limivicinus. The sequence continues at coordinate 39,452 of JAILNC010000100.1, forward strand.
AAGTTGCTGGCGAAGAAGCTGGAAACGATGCCGTTCACCGCGCCGACCGCGGCCAGAAGGACCTGGATCGGCAGCAGGCGAAACAGCAGCCGGCTGACCATTTTGCAATTGGCGGTCTGATTCATCTGAATAGCCTCCCGCTTGCGTTTTTATCCGCAGATCAATAATAAGCCAGGACGGTCAGCAGCGCATAGGCGAGCGTGACGGTCCCGAGGACCAGCGCCTGCGTGCCGCGATGCTCGGTCAGCAGGCCGACGAACTCGCGTACGGCGGCGTTCGGCCAGAAATACCATCTGGTCGGAGCACCCATGCCGTCGGCCTGCGGCAGTCCGGCCTGGCGGGCCTTCAGCCCCGCGCGGAACACATGGTAGTTTGTCGTAAAGAACGCGACGCGCGCCTCCGGCGCCTGCTTTCCGATCAGCTCCCCGGAAAAACGCATGTTCTCCTCCGTGTCGGTGGAGCGGTCCTCCGTCAGGATACGGTCCGCCGGGACGCCCCGGGAGAGCAGATAGTCACGCATGGAGGACGCCTCCGACCGGGACTCGTCCGGGCCCTGCCCGCCGGAGACGATAAAGCTTGCGTCCCTGCCGTCGGTCTCACGCTGCTCCCGATCGAAGCGCAGGGCGAGGTCCAGACGCCCGCACAGCAGGGGAGTGGGCGCGCCGTCCTTCTTCAGCCCGCAGCCGAGGACGATCAGATAATCCTTGTCGTGTGCGGCGACCCGCTTGGCGGCGATCCAGTCGGCGGCGACGGCGCCGACGATCATGCACTCGAAGTAGAGATAGAAGGCTGCCGTCAGATTGGCCGTGAGGTTGACGAGCAGGATCTCCCGCCGGGAATAGGCGCCGCGGAAATCCAGATACGCGATGAGGATCTCCCCCGCGATCAGGGCGAGCGCCAGGAGGATCCCCAGAAGATTGACAAAACGCCGCCCCTCATGCCGGATCAGAGCCAGATTGGAGACCATCAGCGCCGCTGAAAAGCAGAAGAGCAGGGGAGAGGTCAGAAACATATAGTTCTTGGCCGAGTGCACCAGAGAATAGAGCATCTGCGCGACGCGGTAATCCTCCGGCGCCAGAAAGGCCTGCGCCGCGGCGACGAGGTGCGTGACGGAGATCGAAAGGAGAAACAGGGAAAAACCCGCATAGAAGATCGTGTTGTAGGAATAGAGATCGCAGCGGAGCTGGCGGAAAAAGGCGGCGGCCAGGAAGGCCGCGGCGGACCCGAAGTACAGCGCGAGGATCAGGTTCCCCCAGGAGAGCATCGCACGGTAGCCCATCCAGACCAGTCCCGCCAGCGCAAGCAGCGCCGCGGCGGTCAGCAGGGAGAGGGAGAGCGCGATCGGTTTTGCTTTTATCGTCTTGCCGTTCAATCGTGTCGACCTCGGTTTTCTGCATGGTTTCGCCGAGTGCAGGCCGGATCACCGGCCTGCACTCTCCATCGTTTATTCGGCGGATTCCACGTAAACGGTCTCGCCGAGCTGCCAGACGCGGTATCTCCGCCCTTCGACCGTGAGATCCTGCGGCACGGCGTCCAGAGGTCTCGAAAGCTCCTGGCGAACGCTGCCCTGGATCATCAGCTTGGTCATGAAGGTGACGAACCAGGAATCACGGCGAAAGCTGTCCCCGAGAAAGACATACTGCTGCCCGCCGGCGATACGGACCAGCGCGTCGTCGTCGACGGCCTCCATGCGAAAGCTCGCATTGAGCCTGTCGTCACCTGTGGAGTTGGCGGTCATGGAAACAGACATGATAGCAACCTCTTATTCGTTTTCCTGCTTGTTCTCCGCCGGCTCACTTTTTGCCGGCTCATTACCCGCCGGCTCGCTTTCGGTCGGCTCGCTCTCGGCCACCTCGTTTGCAGCCGGCTCGGTGTCCAGCCTCTGCCTTGCGACGAGCTCGGCAAAGAAACCGTTGTTCGCGATCAGCTCGTCATAGGTGCCGTCCTCCATGATATGCCCCTTGTCGAGCACGAGGATGCGGTCACAGTTGCGGATGGTGCTCAGACGGTGCGCGATCACGATGCGCGTGCACTTGAGACCGTCGAGCGCGTCGGATACCTGCTTCTGCGTCTTGTTGTCAAGCGCGGAGGTGGCCTCGTCAAAAATCAGGATGCGGGGCTTCGGCGCGACCGCGCGGGCGATCATGAGACGCTGCTTCTGTCCGCCGGAGATGCCGCCCTGCCCCTCGGACAGGATGGTCTGCATCCCCATCGGCATGGCGCGGATATCGTCGGCAATGCCGGCCAGTTCCGCCGCCTCCCACGCGTCGTCCAGCGAGAGCTGCGGCGCGGAGATGACGATGTTGGAGTAGATGTCGCCCTGGAAGAGGCTGCCGTCCTGCATCACGACGCCGATTTTGCGGCGCAGCGAGCGCAGGTCGAGCTTGGACAGATCGTAGCCGTCGAAGTAGATCGCGCCCTTTTCCGGCGTCTCAAAGCCGAGCAGGAGGCGTACCAGCGTGGATTTGCCGCAGCCGGTCGTGCCGACGATGGCGACGTACTCGCCGGGCTTGATGCGCAGGCTCATCCCGTCGACCACATAGGGCATGCTCTCGGTGTAGCGGAAATAGACGTTGGACAGCTCGATGCCGCCCTTGATCGAGGAGACCATGACCTTGTTCTCGGAGGATTCGGGCGCGGTCTTCAAGATGGGCTCCGCCATATCGAGAATGGGCTTGATCTGCGCGACGGAGAGGGCCACGCCGGTGAGCGAGGCGAAGGAGGCCATCACAACGCCGTAGGCCGTGTTGAACGCGATGTACTCGGAGGGAGAGACGTTCGTGCTCACGGCGAGATAGTAGATCAGCAGGTTGCCGGCGAGCGTGATCGCGATGGAGATGGCGGTGTTCGCCTTGATGAACATCGGCGGGTTGTAGGTCAGCGACGCCGCCTGGGAATATGCGCCGGCCCAGCGGGCGAAGGCGCGCTTTTCGGCGCCGGCGAGCTTGATCTTCTGCACGCCGGAGATGAGCGCGAAGCTCAGGCCGTTTTCCTTGGCGCCCTTCTCCATGACCTGCTTGCTGATCTTGATCTGCATCAGGGAGGAGCAGATGCTGAACGCAAGCGTGACCACGATAATGAGCAGGGCCGGCAGCACCAGCGCGGGCGCATAGCGGAAGATCTGCGTGATGTACAGCAGCGAGGCCAGCGAGCTCAGCCCCGTGGAAAAGACGTTGCCGAGCAGCAGCGAGCAGAGCTGATTGACCGCTCCGGCGCGGCTGGAGAGCTCGCCGGAGGAATAGCTGCGGAAGAATCTGGCCGGGAGATTCAGCACGCGCATCATGATCGCGGCCTCCACGGAAAGGGAGGTCTTGATCTCGAGGCGGTTCATCATCATCTCCCGCACCGTGGTGATCAGCTGCGTGGAGATGATGACCGAGAGCATGAACACAGCTGTGCCGATGAGCAGCATCGTGCTGCCGCTCTCGACGACATAGCCGGTCAGCAGGCGGTTGATGTTCGTCATGATCATGCCCACGCACGTGGCGAGGAGGGTGAGGATGATCAGCGCGGCAAAGTCCCCGGTGCTCAGACATTCGATGAGATAAACGATCAGATCCTTGATGCCCAGCTTTTTCAGCGGCAGCGGACGGTAGAAGCAGACAGCGTCCGGGGCGAACTGCTGCGCATTCTTTTTGTTCAGCGTCGTCTTTTTCCCCGTGACCGGGTCGCGGAAGCTGTAGCCGATGAAGGACTTCGGCAGCAGGGCGACCGGGACGCCATCCTCCTTGCGGAAGGCGAGCATCGGCCCATAGGCGTCCTTGTACCAGCCCTCCTCCAGTATCACGTTGCGCCGCATGATGCCGTGCGGACGCAGACTGTATTCCAGCTGCTCGTCGCCGTCGCGGATCTCGGCAGGGATCTCGGGGCTTTTGAAATGGTAGTATTTCAGGATCTCGTCGATGGCGTCCTTGGTGATGATGCGATTGTCGTTGAGGAGACCGGCCTCCTGCTTGCCCAGAACGATCGAAGCCATGCGGTAAATGGAGTCTTCAAAGACCTCCTGGTCGCTTTCCTTGCGCTGGCGAATTTGTTCGTCAAACCAACCCATATGTCCGCACCTCCTCAGTCGCTCGCGATGAGCTCGGTATAATAGCCGCCCTTGGCGTAGAGCTCATCATGTGTGCCGCGTTCGACCACGACGCCCTTGTCGAGGACGATGATCTCGTCGCAGTCGCGGATGGTGGAGAGCCGATGCGCGATCACGATGCAGGTGATGCCGCGGTCCTTGACCGCCTTGACCAGCTCGTATTCCGTTTTGGCGTCCAGCGCGGAGGTCGCCTCGTCCATGATGATGACGGAGGGATCCTGCGCGAGCACGCGGGCGATCTCGAGACGCTGGCGCTGTCCGCCGGAGAGATCCTTGCCGCCCTCGGAGAGCTTCCCGCCGAAGCCGCCCTCGCGCGCCATGATGTCGTCGTAGATCTGGGCGTCCCGCGCGGCGAGGATCATTTCAAAGTCCTCGATGGAATCATCCCACATCTTGATGTTGTTGGCGATGGTATCCTCGAAAAGCGTGATGTCCTGATCCACGACGGCGACTGAGCCGGTGAAGACGCTGCGGTCGATCTCCGAGATGGACTTTCCGTCAAAGAGGACCTCGCCGCTCCACGGCAGATAGAGACCGGAGATCAGCTTGGAGAGCGTGGACTTGCCGCAGCCGGAGGTCCCGACGAAGGCGACGCGGCTGCCGGGCTCCATGTGCATGGAGAAATCCTGGATCAGAGGATCGGCAAGACGGGAGTAACCGAAAGTCACGTTGTTGAGGTCGATCCGGCCGGAGAGCTTGGAGTAATCCGCGTCCTCCTCCAGCGGGCTGTCCTTGAAATGGGGGTCGGTCGGATACTGCATGACGTCCTCTACGCGCTCCATGTCGGTGCGCATCTCCTGGATCGTCTGTCCCGCGGAAATAAGCATCGACGCGGGGGACATGAAGGAGCTCAGAAAGCCCTGGAAGATCACGATCGAGCCCAGCGTGAACTTGCCCCGCATCGTCAGCCAGACGCCCAGCACCATCACGGCGGAGTTGGCGATGGTGGAAAGCACGGGCGGGATCGAGCCGAGATACTGGTTGAGACGGAAGTAGCGCACGTTCTGCGCGTTCACGGAGGCCTGATAGCCCGCCCACTTCTGGAAGTAGCCGTTCTCCGCGCCGCTGGACTTGATGGTCTCGACCATCTGGATGCCGGAGACCTGGGCGGCGGCAAGCTTGCCCTCGTCGCGCATCTGCACGCGGGTGATGTTGACGCGTTTGGCGGAGATCAGTCTGGATACCAGCAGGTTCAGCACGACCGTCACGACGCCGACGAGCGTCAGCAGAACGCTGTAACGCAGCATGATGAAAAGATAGAAGAACATCATGATGGTGTTGAGCAGGAGAGGCGTCAGGGTGTTGACCAGCACGCTCGCGATCGAGGCATTGGTGGACTGACGCAGCAGGATGTCGCCCGCCATGCGCTGCGAGAAGAACTCCATCGGCATCTGCAGAATCTTCCACATGTAGCTGCTGCTGCCGACGATGGCCATCTTGCCGTTGATCTTCAGCGCGTACACGGCCTGTATCCATGCCGTGACGATCTGAATGATCCCCAGCAGGGCGAGCAGTCCGATAAAGGGCAGCAGAAGCTCCCGGTTCTCGCCCGTCAGCAGACGGTCCATGAAGAAGCCGGTGAAGACGGGATTGATGATGCCGAAGAGATAGCTGATCACGGTCGTGACCAGCACGAAGGCCACCGCGGCCCCGGCGCCGACAAGCCGTTTGCGCGCAAATTCCAGCGTGCTCTTCGGCTTCCCGCCGGGGACAAAGTTTTCTCCCGGAACGATGGACAGACAGATGCCGGTGAAGGAACGGTCAAATTCCTCCATCGTGACCTTGACCTCGCCGCGCGCCGGGTCGTTGAGATAGGCGTACTTGCCCTTGAAGCCGTCGAGAACGACAAAGTGATTGAAATTCCAGTGAATGATGCAGGGGAAGGAGATCTTCTCACGCAGGGCGTCGATCTCGCAGCGAAAGCCCTGCGCCTCAAAGCCGTAGCTGCGCGCCGCGACGAGCACGTTGCGGGCGTTGGAGCCGTCTCTGGATACGCCGCAGTCGAGACGCACCTGCTCGAGCGGCACCCACTTCCCGTAATAGGCCATGACCATGGCCAGAGAGGCCGCCCCGCATTCGAGCGCCTCCATCTGCATGACGACCGGGACCTTGGCTACGCCATGGCTGACCGGCTGTTTAATCTTCTTTTGACCCATCGCAAAGCCCTCATCGGAAGAGCAGACTCAAAACCTGGGTCTGCTTGTAGACCACCCGGGCGGGATAGGTCCCGCTTGCCATCGTGGTACGCGCGGTCGCAAAGACCCGGCCGTCCTCCGTCGTTCCGACACTGGCGATCAGGGTGGAGACGTTGCCGACTTCGACCAGCATCCCGGCTTCCACGTTTTTTGCATGCTGTGCGTCGTCAAAATACACGACCATTTTTCCTCCCGATACCTCGGCGGTACCGGCGGCGTAGCTTTCGATATGGGCAAACGAACCCCAGACCAGCAAGCCGACCAGCAGCAGGATGATCGCCCCCATCACGATCCAGACGGTAGGATTGGTTACGCGCAGATAATCTGTGAGCTGTTCGGGGGATGAGATGCGATCCAGGCTGTCTTTCCGGAAAAGGGATTGTTGATCCATAATCGTGTCCTCCTGTATGATTGGTTGCGCTGGGCATGAAAGCAAAAATCAAATCACTTTATATTATAAATGTTTAAACGTGTAAAATCAAGATGCGCGTTTGTGACGATATGTCATAAGTTCCGACAGGGAGCGGCAAAATAATTCATAGATTATACAAGAAATATCGAGAATATATTGGACATTTATTGGACACAAGCTGGTAGGATAAAGCAGGAAAGAAAAAGCGGAGCCGTACACGGAAGAAACGGAGAGGATCATATGCTCACATTGGAATCCTTCGGTCAGCGTATACGAAGCCTGCGGATCGAATTGAATCTTACGCAGCAGGAGCTCGCGGATCAGATGTTCGTCTCGCGCAAGACGATCGGAAACTGGGAATCCGGCAACAGGCTCCCGGATATCAGCATGCTCTCCCGTCTGGCCAGGCATCTCGGCGTGGAGACCTATGAGCTGCTCGACGCCATGTATGACGGCGAAGAGGATTCGCCGATCGTCATCGTGGTGGAGAAGGAGCAAAGCATCCTGAACAGCTTCGTCCAGCTGATCAGCGACACTTTGCAGGATGCGCAGGTCTTCGGCTTCGACACCTTCACCGAGGCGCACCGCTTTGCCAACGAGAACCGCGTGGCGATCGCCTTCATCGATGTGGAGCTGCATGAGGACAGCGGCTTTATTCTGGCAAAGCTCCTGCAGAGCATTTCGCCGCGCACCAACATTGTCTTTCTGACCAGAAATTTCAGCCAGGCCGACGCCGCCTGGGAGATCCACCCCAGCGGATGCGTCGAGATGCCGCTGACGGCGGAGAAGATCCGCCAGGAGACCGCCAATCTGCGCTACCCGGTCCGGAATCTGAAATAAGAGAGATAAGCAAAGGCTCCTGCCAAAAGCAGGAGCCTTTGCCGTTGTGTGTCTGCGATCAGCGGAGCGTGCGGGGGTAGATGGTCAGCTTCTGGCCGGCGTAGATGACGTTGGGATTGGCGATGTTGTTCCACTGCTGGATCTCGCCGACGGTCACGCCGAAGCGAATGGCGATACCGGACAGAACGTCGCCGCTGGCAACATGGTACATGATGTAGCTGCCGTAGTTGTCGTATCTGCCTCTCGCATACTGCTGCCAGGGGCCGTAGCCGCCCTGAACACCCTCGAGTTCCTGATCATTGACCTTGACTTCGTCAGACATTGTAAAATCCTCCATTAAAATAGATTTTTGTATTTACAGAACGGAGACCCGGCCGTGCCTGCGGCCTCCGAAGCTGCTGCATTGTTTGCCGGCGCGCCTGCGCGCCGGACCCGGGACGGAAACGATGCCGTTCAGAATCTGATGAACAGCGTGCGGTTGGGCTGGAGTGCGTCCGACTCCTTGATGTTGTTCCATCGGCAGAGCTGTTCCACCGAGCAGTGGAATCTGTCAGCGATCGTCTGAAGCGTATCGTTGGGCTGGATGGCATAGGGGATCTTGGTGCCGCCGGTGACATTGCCCATCGACTCGTCGTTGAGTGCTTCCTTGACAGTTGCCATATTGTGTTCCTCCAATCTTGCGGCTCGGGCTGGCTTTGCATGACCTCCCGCGGGGCGCCGCAGGAGGAGCATACAGACGCTGCGTCCTTACTTCATCAGCATGCCGTTGACGATGTCCTGAACCATCTGGGCATCGTAGCCGGCGTTGCGCAGATTGATGATGCGGGCCTGATCGTTGCCGTACTTGCCGTCGATGACGTCGCGGGCGACGCTGTCGTAGCCCTTCGCCAGACCGTTGACCAGGTGCTGAACGGCCCAGTAGTCGTAGCCGGCCGCGGCCAGACGTCTCTTGCGGTCCTCGCCGTCGCCGTACTTGCCGTTCATAACATCGAGAGCGGCGAGATAGTTGCGGGTGGCGCCGCCGGAAACGGAGCTGAGCTCCTCATCGGACATCTGTTCGCTCTTGAAGAATTCGCTCATCGTTTGTACCTCCTGAAATTACTTTGTAGTTTATTGTACGATCTCTGTCGTCGATCGTATTGTAGCACAGGCAAAATCCGAATTGCAATAGGATGCGAAACAGGTTACCCATTCCGGATGGGAAACCTGTTTCCCATTTTTTGAAAACCGGACTCGGTTATGGGGGGGGTTCCGGCCCGGAGAGCAGGATCCGGCCCGGGAAAGGAAAAAAGATCGTTTTCATTTCAGTAAATATGTGGTATAAAATAGTATCGGCATTTATGGTACAGGAGCGGGGGAAGATGAGAGCAATTTGTGTGGATGATGAGAGCGCCCGGGCGGAAGAGGCAGTCGCCCTGTGCCTGTCGCTGCCGCAGATCGACGACGCGGTGGGCTTTACCCGGCCGCTGGAGGCGCTTTCCTGGCTTGAGGAGCATAGCGCGGATCTGGCGCTGCTCGATATCCGCATGCCGGAGATGGACGGGCTCGCGCTCGCGGCGGAGATCAGACGCCTCCGGCCGGACATGGCGCTTATCTTTCTTACCGCGCATGCGGAATACGCGGTGGAGGCCTTCGCGCTGCACGTCTCGGGCTATCTGCTCAAGCCGCTTGACAGGGAACGCCTGGCGGCGGAGGTCGAATATGTCCGATCCGCCGCGGCGAAAACGCCCGCCGCGCGCGTGACGGCGAAGACCTTCGGGAATTTCGATCTGCTGGTCGACGGACAGCCCGTCCGTTTTGAGACGGCAAAGTGTAAGGAGCTGCTGGCCTATCTGGTGGACAGACAGGGCAGCTGTGTGACAAGGGCGGAGGCTGTCTCCGTGCTGTGGGAGGACCGCCCCTACGACAGGGGCATGCAGAAGCAGATGGACGTCTATATCCGGCGGCTGCGCAGCACGCTGCGTACATACGGGATCGAAGACATCTTCGAGCTGCAGAGGGGGACCATGCGCATCCTGCCGGAGAAGATCGACTGCGATGCGTGGCGCTTCTTCGACGGCGACGGCGAGGTCATCCGCCGCTACCGGGGCGAATACATGAACGGCTATTCCTGGGCGAGCCTGATGGAGAGCGAGCTGTTCTGGAAGGTCGCAAACCGGGAATGATGCAGGACGGGAAAGAGGAGAATGCAGCATGGAAAATGCTATGAAGCCTGAAAGCGAGTTTAAAAGATGCGACCGGAGATTCCACCCCGAGGACATGGCGGTGGAGGCGGGCGGCGTGAAGATCGGCGCGGGCCACTTCGCGATGATCGCGGGCCCCTGCTCGGTGGAGTCGGAGGAGCAGATCGTCTCGGTCGCGAAGGCGGTCAAGGCGGCGGGCGCGCAGCTCCTGCGCGGCGGCGCGTTCAAGCCCCGCACCTCTCCCTATGATTTCGCGGGACTCAAGGCCGAGGGGCTGGCGCTTTTAAAGCTCGCGCGGCAGGAGACCGGTCTGCCCGTCGTGTCGGAGCTTATGAATATCAACGATCTGCCGCTGTTCGCGGATATCGACGTCATCCAGATCGGCGCGCGCAACATGCAGAACTTCGATCTGCTGCGCGAGCTCGGCCGGGCCGACAGGCCCATCCTGCTCAAGCGCGGGCTGGCCAACACGCTCAGAGAGCTTCTGATGAGCGCGGAGTATATCATGGCCAGCGGCAACGAGCGCGTCATCCTCTGTGAGCGCGGCATCCGCACCTTCTCCGACTGTACGCGATACACCCTGGATCTCTCCGCCGTGCCCATGCTCCACGAGCTGACCCAGCTGCCGGTCATCGTCGACCCCAGCCACGCCACCGGCATTGCGCGCCTCGTGCCGCCGATGGCCCTGGCGGCCGCGGCCTGCGGGGCGGACGGCCTGATCGTGGAGGTCCACAACGATCCCGACAATGCCCTGTGCGACGGCGCACAGAGCCTGCGTCCGGAGGACTTCGCCGCGCTTGCCGAAAAGGTGCGCGCCGTTCGGGAGATCGTGACATGCGCACCGTGACCGTAACAGCCCCGTCCGGACAGTATCCGGTCAGGATCGGGGCGGGGCTGCTCCCTTCGCTGGGCGCGGAAGTGCGCGCCCGCACCGGGGCGAGCCGCTGCGCGATGGTTTCCGGCGAAAACGTCTTCCCGCTCTACGGCGCGGCGGCGCTGCACAGTCTGGAGAGCGCCGGACTGGAGACGGCCGCTCTGGTCTTCCCCGCGGGGGAGAACACCAAGAGCCTGCCATGCTACGGCAAGCTGCTGGAATTTCTCGCCGAAAAGCGTTTTACGCGCAGCGACTGCGTGATCGCCATGGGAGGCGGCGTGACCGGCGATCTCGCCGGCTTCGCGGCGGCGACCTATCAGCGCGGCCTCGCCTTCGTGCAGGTGCCCACGACGCTTCTGGCGGCCGTGGACGCCTCCGTGGGCGGGAAGACGGCCGTCAATCTGCCCGCAGGCAAGAATCAGGTCGGCGCCTTCTATCAGCCTGCGCTGGTGCTCTGCGATACCGATACCCTCTCTACGCTGCCGGCGCGCGAGCTGAACGCCGGGTATGCGGAAGTCATCAAATATGCCGTTCTTGGCGACGCGCTGCTTTTCGCGGTTCTGGAAAGCCACGGGGGCGAGCTCTCCGCCGTGATCGAGAGCTGCGTCAGACAGAAGGCACGGCTTGTGGCGGAGGATGAGCGGGACCTCGGCCAACGGCGTCTGCTGAACCTCGGGCATACCTTCGGCCATGCCGTGGAGATCCACAGCGGCGGCAGCCTTTTGCACGGCGAGGCCGTCGCCGTCGGCATGGCGATGATCTGCCGCGCGGCGCGAAAGCGCGGCCTGCTGTCGGAGAGAGACTGCGCCGCGGTGCTCTCACTTCTGCGGGAGTATTCTCTTCCGACTGAGACGGGATTTTCCGCAGAAGAGCTCTATGACGCGCTTCTGCTCGATAAAAAGTTCTATGGCGGGAAGCTGCATCTGGTCGTCCCGCGCGGCATCGGCAGATGTGAGATCCTTCCCGTAACGCCCGCCGAACTGCGGGACTGGCTGGAGGACGGACTGACATGAATGACAGGCCGGATCAAAACAGCATCGTCCTCCTGCCCGGTCAGCGCGCGGGCACGGTCCGCATCCCCTCCTCCAAGTCCGCCGTACACAGACTGCTGATCTGCGCGGCGCTCGGGGAAGGGGAGACGACGATCGCGCTTGACGGTCTGTCAAGCGACGTTCTCGCCACCGCGGCCTGTCTTGAGGCGCTGGAGGCCGGAGTAGAGATACGGCAGGACGGCGTCAACGTCACCCCTGTCAAACAGGCCGGGCGCGATGTGCTCCTGCCCTGTGGGGAGAGCGGTTCGACCCTGCGCTTTCTTTTGCCTGTCGCCGGCGCGCTGGGCGCGTCCGGCTGCTTCCGGATGGAGGGACGGCTCCCGGAGCGCCCCATGCAGGCCTTCACGGAACAGCTTTGCGCGCACGGCATGCACATCCGGCGGGAGGGGCTGCTGCTGCATTTTGACGGCAGGCTCGAGGCCGGGACTTTCAACCTGCCGGGCGATGTGTCCTCACAGTACTTTTCCGGCCTGCTGCTGGCGCTGCCCCTGCTCGCAGGGGACAGCCGCATCCGCGCGGAGAGCGCTGTCGAATCCGCGGACTATATCCGCATGACCGAGCAGGCGCTTGTCCTGTCCGGCGTTCACATTGAAAAGCCGGACGATCTGACCTGGCAGATCGCGGGCGGACAGCGCTTCTCGCTTCCCGCCTCACTGCGGGCGGAGGGAGACTGGTCAGGCGCAGCCTTCTTCCTGTGCATGGGCGCGCTCTCGGAGCTTGGCGTCACGGCGGAGGGACTGGACAGGAACTCTGCGCAGGGCGACCGCGCTGTGCTCTCCATATTGGAGCGCATCGGCGCCGAAGTCACGTGGGAGGGGGAGAATGTGCGCGTTCGCCGCGGGCGGCTCTCTCCGACCGTGATCGACGCCTCCGCCGTTCCGGATCTGATCCCGGCGCTGTCGCTGCTCGCCTGCGGGGCGGTCGGCGACACGGAGATCGTCAACGCCGCGCGGCTGCGGCACAAGGAATCCGACCGTCTGAAGAGCACGGCGAAGCTGATCCGCGATCTCGGCGGACGCGCGGACGAGCGGCCGGACGGCCTTGTGATCCACGGCAGCGGCGCCCTAAGCGGAGGCAGGGCGGATCCCTGCCATGACCACCGCATCGCCATGAGCGCCGCCGTGGCCGCCTGTCTCTGCAGCGAGAGCGTCACCGTCGCTGACGCAGACTGTGTAGAAAAATCCTATCCCGCTTTCTGGGATGATCTTGGGAGGTGCGCACCTTGAGCAGTACGTTTACGGGCATGAGCCTGCGCCTGAGCCTCTTCGGGCAGAGCCATTCCGAGGCGGTCGGCATGACGCTGGACGGGCTGCCCGCAGGTATCCCGGTCGATCCGGACGCGCTGCAGCGCTTTCTGGACCGCCGCGCGCCGGGCGGAAGCCCCTGGTCCACCGCGCGCAGAGAGGAGGACAGACCGGAATTCCTCTGCGGCTTGAAGGACGGCTTCACCTGCGGCGCGCCGCTGACCGCCGTCATACGCAACCGGGATACAAGGCCCGAAGACTATGAAAAGCTCCGGACCCTGCCACGGCCCGGCCATGCCGATTACACGGCGGCGGTCAAATTTCACGGCTTTCAGGATATCGCGGGCGGCGGCCATTTCTCGGGACGCCTGACCGCACCGCTCTGCGTCGCGGGCGGCGTGCTGCTGCAGGCGCTGGCGCAGCGCGGGATACAGATCGAGGCCCGCATTGCCGCTATTGCGGGCATCCGGGACGACAGCCCCTTTACGGCCTCCGTCGCGGAGAAGGCCTTTCCCGCAGTGGACGATGAGGCCGGGCTGCGGATGCAGCAGACCATCCTGCATGCGAAGGAGGAGGGCGACTCTGTCGGCGGCGTGATCGAGTGCGTCGTCCGCGGCCTGCCCGCCGGACTCGGCAGCCCGCTCTTCGACGGGCTTGAAAACCAGATCGCCCGCGTCGTCTTCGCCGTGCCTGCCGTCAAGGGGATCGAATTCGGCTCCGGTTTCTCCGGCGCTGCAATGCGCGGCAGCGAGAACAACGACCCCTTCTGCGTCCGGGAGGAGAGGATCGAGACGCTCACGAACAACGCCGGGGGCATCCTCGGCGGTATCTCCGACGGCATGCCCGTCGTCTTTCGTGTCGCCGTCAAGCCCACGCCCTCCATCGCCAAAGCGCAGCAGAGCGTGGAGCTGGACACTCTGGAATCGACGGAGCTTCGCGTCGTCGGCAGGCACGACCCCTGCATCGTGCCCCGTGCGGTCCCGGTGATCGAGGCCGCCGCAGCCCTGGCGATCTGCGATGTCATACTGGGGGAATCGAAATGGAACTGAACGACTGCCGCGCCCGGCTCGACCGGATCGACGGCGAGATCCTCGCGCTCTTTGTGGAGCGGATGGAGTACGTCGCCGAGATCGCGGCCTGGAAGCGGGAGCACGGTATGCCCGTACTCGATCGGGAGCGGGAGCGGGAAAAGCTCGACGCCCTGAAAGCACAGACCCCGGAGGCGCTTAAAGAATATTCGGCCGCGCTGTTTTCCGAGATCATGGAGCTCTCCCGCGCTTATCAGGACCGGCTGCTGCAGCCGGACGCTCAGGGAACGGACGTTAAACTTTCGAGGTGATTGCCATGCGCTGCGGTCTGCTCGGCGAAAAGCTCGGCCACAGCTACTCTCCGCTTATCCATGCGGAGCTGGCCGACTATGAATATCTGCCCTATGAGAAAGCGCCCGACGAGCTGGAGTCCTTCGTCCGCTCGGGGGACTGGCACGGCCTGAACGTGACCATCCCGTACAAAAAGACGGTAATCCCGTTTTGCGGCGAACTCTCCGGGACCGCTGCGGCCATCGGCAGCGTAAATACGCTGCTGCGCCGCCCGGACGGAACGATCTACGGGGACAATACGGACGCCTTCGGCTTTGAGACGCTGTTGAAGCAGACGCTCCCCGGCTCCATCGCGGGAAAGAAGGCGCTGGTGCTCGGCACGGGCGGCGCCTCTGCCACAGTGTGCGCGGTGCTGCGAAAGCACGGCGCGCAGATCACGGCGATCTCGCGCAGCGGCGAGAACAACTATCAAAACCTTGATCGCCACGCGGACGCGGCGCTGCTGGTCAACACCACCCCGCTCGGCATGTACCCGCAAAACGGCGTCAGCCCGGTGGAGCTTTCCGCATTCCCAAGGCTTGAATGCGTGCTGGACGTGGTCTACAACCCCGCCCGCACGGCGCTGCTGCTGCAGGCGGAGGAGCGGGGCGTCCCTTGCGCCGGAGGACTGACGATGCTCGTCGCGCAGGCAAAGCGCAGCGCCGAGCTCTTCCTGGGCCGCAGCCTGCCGGAGGGAGAGACCGCGCGCATCACGGCGCTGCTCTCCCGCTCGATGCGCAATATCATCCTCATCGGTATGCCCGGCTGCGGGAAATCCACGGTCGGCAGCTGCCTTTCCGAGAGTCTGGGCCGCCCCTTCCTCGAGGCGGACAGGGAGCTTGAAAAAGCGGCCGGACGCACGATCCCCGAAATCTTCGCCGACGAGGGCGAGGCGGGCTTCCGCCTGCGCGAGACCGAGATCCTGCGCGAGCTCGGCAAACGTTCCGGGACTGTGATCGCTACGGGCGGCGGCTGCGTCACCCGGGCGGAGAACTATCCGCTTCTGCATCAGAACGGGACCATCGTCTGGCTCACGCGGGAGCTTTCGAAGCTGGCGCGGGAAGGGAGACCCCTTTCGCAAAACGCCGATCTCGGCGGGATGTACGCCGTGCGCGCGCCGCTGTATGCGCGCTTTGCCGACTGCTCGGTCGAAAACCGCGGCACGCCGGAAGAGACGGCGGCCGCGATCTTGGAGGTGCTGGAATGAAGCTTTTGATCATCAACGGGCCGAACATCAATCTGCTCGGCCTGCGGGAGCCGGAGATCTACGGCAGGCAGGACTATCGCGCCCTCGAGCGCTTCATCCTCGACGCCTGCCGCGAGGCCGGCGCGGAGGCGGAGCTCTTTCAGTCCAATCACGAGGGGGCCATCGTCGACGCGATACAGGCGGCTTACGGGAGATTCGACGGCATCGTGATCAACCCCGCCGCTTATACCCACACCAGCATCGCCATCCTCGACGCCCTCAGGGCGGTGCGGCTGCCCGCCGTCGAGGTGCACCTGACGGACATCACAAAGCGCGAGAGCTTCCGTCGGATCTCCTATGCGGGCATGGCCTGCATAAAGTGCTTCGCGGGTCTCGGCTTCGAGGGCTACCGGCAGGCCGTGCTGTTTCTCGCGGACTATTTGAGAGCGCGGCCGTGAAGATGAAACAAAAAAAGCATCCGTCTCCCCACAGGGAGACGGATGCTTTTTTGATGCCAAGCGTTCTGTTATTCGATCGTCAGAATATCGCTGAAGCCGGTGACCTCAAAGATCTCCTGGATCGTGTCGTTGACGTTGATCAGCTTCATGGAGCCCTGCTTGTTCATGATCTTCTGAGCGGAGAGCAGAACACGCAGACCGGCGGAAGAGATATACTCCAGCTTGGCAAAGTCGAGCACGACCTCCTTCATGCCGTTGAGACTCTCCTTCAGCTCTGCCTCCAGCTTGGGGGCGGTCGTCGTGTCCAGACGTCCCTCGAGAGCGACAGTCAGGGTCGTGGCTTCGGCCGTTTTGTTGATGTTCAGCATGCGTTTTCCCTCCGTTATATGTATTTCTCTGCGTTTCAAATGTAACTGTGTCTGGAAATCTTCGTCTTCTCCAAGCACTGACACGAATATTATAGTAGAAATGTTTCCGCAATGCAAGACCTAAAAGGAATCAAAGCGCAGCGGATCGAAAGATTTGTGCATTTTTTCTGTGCCGAGTATCAAAAGCGGGGGAAGAAAGACCGCCCCGGCACGGCGCATATGCTTTTTCGTGGACATTTCGGAGAGAGTATGGCATAATAGCTGCGGCGATACTACGTTCGGAAAAAAGAGCTTGAGTCTTCTGCCGGAATACGGTATAGTTTACGGGAAAACGGCAGGCGAAAAGCGTTTCGTCGGGGGAAGGGACAGCATGAAGAAAGCATTGATCACAGGCGTCACGGGACAGGACGGCTCCTATCTGTCCGAGTTTCTTTTGGAAAAGGGCTATGAGGTCCACGGCGTCGTTCGCCGCAGCAGCGTGGATTATCGGGAGCGCATCGCGCATCTGGAGGGGCATCCGCGCTTTTTCCTCCACTACGGCGATCTGGCGGACTCCATGAGTCTCGTGCGGGTGATCGGCACGGTCCGGCCCGATGAGATCTACAACCTGGCCGCGCAGAGCCATGTGCAGGTCAGCTTCGACGTGCCCGAATACTGCGCCGACGTCGACGCGGTCGGCGTGCTGCGCGTTCTGGAGGCGGTGCGTGTCTGCGGTCTGGCTGAGACCTGCCGCATCTATCAGGCCTCGACCTCCGAGCTCTTCGGCAAGGTGGAGGAGGTGCCGCAGTCCGAGACCACGCCCTTCCACCCCTACAGTCCCTATGCCGTCGCCAAGCAGTACGGCTACTGGATCACCCGCGAATACCGCGAGGCCTACCATATGTTCTGCTGCTCGGGCATCCTGTTCAACCACGAGTCCGAGCGCCGCGGGGAGACCTTCGTCACGCGCAAGATCACGCTGGCCGCCGCCCGCATCGCGCACGGCCTGCAGGAAAAGTTATATCTGGGCAATCTCTCCAGCCTGCGCGACTGGGGCTATGCAAAAGACTATGTCGCGTGCATGTGGCTTATTCTGCAAAACGACAGGCCCGACGATTATGTCATCGCCACCGGCGAGCAGCACTCCGTGCGCGAGTTTGCCACTCTGGCCTTTCATTATGCCGGGATCGAGCTGGAATGGCAGGGCGAGGGCGCGGACGAGAAGGGCGTCGACAGGGCCACCGGCCGCGTGCTGGTGGAGGTCTCGCCCAAATTCTACCGCCCGACCGACGTCGTGAACCTTTTGGGCGACCCGTCCAAGGCGAAGCGGGAGCTCGGCTGGGATCCGACCGCGACCCCGTTTGAGGAGCTGGTGCGCCGCATGGTCGCGCACGATATGGAAAAAGCCGCGGCCGAGCGCGCACAGAAGGGCTGACGGAGGGGAAAAGCGATGCTGAACGTGGAAGCGACGAGTCTGGAGGGCGTGTATCTCATCAAGCCCTCCGTGCATACGGATAAACGCGGCACCTTTTATGAGACATACAACGAGAAGGAATACAAGGCCGCGGGCTTGACGGCGGACTTCATCCAGGACGATGTGTCGACCTCGGTCAAGGGCGTGCTCAAGGGCATGCACGGCGACCCCGGGACGTACAAGCTGGTGCAGGTGACCTATGGCAGCGTCTATGCTGTGATCCTCAACTGCGACGAGAACTCACCGGATTTCGGCAGGTGGGAGTCCTTCATCCTCTCCGCCGAGAACCGGCATCAGCTCTACATCCCGCCCATGTACGGCAACGGCTACTACGTGCTGTCGGACATGGCGGTTTATACCTACAAGCAGTCCACCTATTACGGGGACTACAAGCAGTTTTCCTATAAGTACAACGACCCGCGCTTCGGCATCCGCTGGCCCGCGGAGCCGGAAATCACCTCCGAAAGGGACGGCTGAGATGGAACTGGTTCAGGTGCTGCAGACCGACTTTGAGCACAGCGACGAGCGAGGCAGGCTGACGCAGCTTGTACATGAGGGCTTTCGGCAGATCAACGTTCTGACGACAAAGCGGGGCGTGACGCGCGGCGGGCACTTTCACAAAGTCTCGCGGGAGGCCTTCTACATCGTCTCCGGCAGCGTCGAGGTCGCGCTGAAAACGGCGGAGTGCTCCGAGCGCGCCGTCTTTCATGCGGGCGATTTCTTTTCGATCGGGCCCTATGTCTCGCACAGTATGTTCTTTCCGGAGGACTGCGTCATGGTCCAGATGTACGACAGACCGGTCGAGCAGCCGAACGGCGAAAAAGATATCTACAGCGAAGCGCTCCTGTTCGGGGAGCGGAAGGGGGAAGCGTCATGCACATGATCCTGCTCTCCGGCGGCTCGGGCAAGCGGCTCTGGCCGCTGTCCAACGAGACGCGCTCCAAGCAGTTCATCAAGATATTCCGCCATGGGGACGACTACGAGTCCATGGTCCAGCGTGTCTACCGCCAGATCAGGACGGCGATCCCGGAGGCGGAGGTCACGATCGCGACCAGCAAGTCGCAGGTCTCCGCTCTCCACAACCAGCTCGGCAGCGACGTGGGCATCAGCATTGAGCCCTGCCGCAGGGACACCTTCCCGGCCATCGCGCTGGCGACGGCCTATCTGCACGACGTGCTGGGCGTGGGGGAGGACGAGGCCGTCGTCGTCTGCCCGGTCGACCCCTATGTTGACGAGAGCTACTTTTCCTGCCTCAAGCGCCTGTACGAGCGCGCACAGGCGGGGGAGAGCAATCTGGTCCTGATGGGCATCGAG
This sequence comes from Oscillospiraceae bacterium, assembly GCA_024691985.1. GTDB lineage: Bacteria > Bacillota > Clostridia > Oscillospirales > Oscillospiraceae > Limivicinus. The sequence goes on from JAILNC010000100.1 coordinate 58,479, forward strand.
CCGACCTACCCCTCCGCCAAGTACGGCTACATCATCCCGGACGCGGCCGAAGACGGCAGGGAGAGCTATACCTTCCGGGAGAAGCCCACGGAGGAGGTCGCCAAAAACTATATCGCGCAGGGCGCGCTCTGGAACGGCGGCGTGTTCGCTTACAGGCTGCGCTATGTGCTGGAGAAAAGCCGGGAGCTTCTGGGCAGTGCAGACTATGCGGAGCTGTACGCCCGCTATGATACCCTCCGGCGCATCAGCTTCGACTACGCCGTGGCCGAGCGGGAGAAGAGCATCGAGGTGCTGCGCTACGCCGGGACCTGGAAGGACCTCGGCACCTGGAACACGTTGACCGAGGCGATGCAGGAGCAGACGGTCGGCGAGGTCATGCTCAGCGACAACTGCGAAAACGTCCATGCGATCAACGAGCTCGGCGTGCCGATCCTCGTGATGGGCGGCAAAAACCTCGTGGTCTCGGCCTCGCCCTCGGGCATCCTGGTGACCGACAAGGAGCAGAGCTCCTATATCAAGCCCCTGGTCGACGCCATCGACCAGCAGGTCATGTTCGCGGAAAAGAGCTGGGGCTCCTTCCTGGTCCTCGATGTGGAGGAGAACAGCCTGACCATCAAGGTCACGCTCAATCCCGGACACAGGATGAATTACCACAGCCACGATAAGCGGGACGAGGTCTGGACCGTGATCTCCGGGACAGGCCGCACCATCGTCGACGGGATGGAGCAGCCCATCCGGGCCGGGGACGTCGTCACGATGCAGGCCGGCTGCAAGCATACGGTCATCGCCGACACGAAGCTGAAGATCATCGAAGTCCAGCTCGGCGCGGAGATCAGCGTGGCGGACAAGCACAAGTATGAGTTTCCCGAATAAGAGGGACGGCCATGGCTTCTAACAAACCGTTTCTGCTTGCCCCCGCCGCAAAGGACTATCTCTGGGGCGGGAGCAGACTCAATGACGACTTTGCAAAGGGGATCGCGCTCAGCCCCCTGGCGGAGACCTGGGAGTGCTCGACGCATCCCGACGGCCAGTCGCGCGTGGCCGCCACCGGGGAGACCCTGGGGGAGCTGCTGGCCGCGCACCCCGCGTACCTCGGCACGCATCCGCTCGCCGCGACCGGCGGGAGGCCGGAGCTGCCGATCCTGATCAAGCTGATCGACGCCAGCCACGATCTCTCCGTGCAGGTCCATCCGGACGACGACTACGCGCGCGCGCATGAGAACAGCCTCGGCAAGACCGAGATGTGGTACGTGCTGGCAGCGAAGAAAAACGCGGAGGTCATCTACGGCTTCTGCCGCGACATGGAGCCGGACGATGTGCGCGCGGCGCTGAAAAACGGGACCATCGGCAACTGTCTGAACCACGTCCCCGTCTTCAAGGACGATATCTTCTATGTGGAGGCCGGGACTGTCCACGCGATCGGCGCTGGCGTGCTGCTGGCCGAGATCCAGGAAAACTCCAACATCACATACCGCCTGTACGACTACGGGCGGCTGGACAAAGACGGAAAGACGCGGCCGCTCCATGTGGAAAAGGCGCTGGAGACGGCGAAGCTCAGCGCGTCGAACACGCCCCGCCAGCCGATGCGCATGCTGCGCTACCGCAGGGGCTGCGCCAGCGAGCTGCTGACGCGCTGCAAGTATTTCCAGGTGGAGCGCCTGCTGCTGAATACCGAGCTCCACCGCGCCCTTACAGCCTACCAGACCGCTGGCAACAGCTTTCACGCGCTGCTGTGTACCGAGGGCTGCGGCGTCCTGTTCGGGGAGGGCGTGATGCTGAACTTCTTCAAGGGCGACTGTATTTTCGTCCCGGCGGACAGCATCCCGCTCAAGCTGCACGGCAGGGCGCAGCTTCTCGACGTGAGCTGCTGAAGGGGAAGAAGGCATGGATTACAGGGAAGAATACAAGAGATGGCTCGAGCATGTACAGGATGCGCAGCTGCATGCGGAGCTTCTGCACATGGGCGATGCGGAATGCCGGGACGCCTTTTACCGGGAGCTCAGCTTCGGGACCGGCGGCCTGCGCGGTACGCTCGGCGCGGGGACGAACCGCATGAACACCTATGTGGTCGCGAAGGCTTCCCAGGGTCTTGCGGACTGGCTCGGCAGCGGGGCGGGCGTCGTCATCGGCTATGACAGCAGGCTCAAGTCCGACCTGTTCGCCCGGACCGCGGCGGCCGTGTTCGCCGCAAACGGCCTGCATGTGTACCTGTTTGAAGAGCTTCTGCCGGTCCCGACGGTCTCATACGCGGTACGGCGCCTCGGCGCCGACGCGGGCGTGATGATCACGGCCAGCCACAACCCCTGCCAATACAACGGATACAAGGTGTACGGAGCCGACGGCTGCCAGATCACCTCCGACGCGGCTGCGCAGATCCTGCGGGAGATCCGGAAGCTGGACGTCTTTGCGGACGTACGCAGCGCGGACTTTGAGGCCGCGCTGGCCGACGGCAGGATCAGCCTGATCGGGGAGGACCTGCTGACGGCTTACCTTGCGGAGGTCAAGGCGCAGAGCGTCCTGTTCGGGGACGAAGCCGACCGGGACGTCGCCATCGTGTACAGCCCGCTGAACGGGACAGGGCTCAAGCCCGTGACCCGGGTGCTGGCGGAATCCGGCTTTACGAATGTCACTGTGGTCGCGGAGCAGGCGGAGCCGGACGGCACCTTCCCGACCTGCCCCGCCCCGAACCCCGAGGTGCGCGAGGCCATGGAGATCGGTCTGCAGTACTGCGGGCGTCTGAACGCGGACCTGCTGCTGGCCACGGACCCGGACTGCGACCGCTGCGGTATCGCGGTGCGCGACGGGGACGTGTATCGGCTGCTCTCCGGCAACGAGACCGGACTTCTGCTGTTGGACTACATTTGCAGTCAGAAGATAAAACACGGCGCCATGCCGCCGCATCCGGTCTTTCTCAAGACCATCGTGACGACGCAGTTGGCCGAGAAGCTCGCCGCCTGTTACGGAGTCAAGACGCGCAATGTCCTGACGGGCTTCAAGTACATCGGCGAAGCGATCGGCAGGCTGGAACAGGCGGGGAGAGCCGGGGATTTTGTCTGCGCCTTTGAGGAATCCTACGGCTATCTGACCGGGCCCTATGTCCGGGACAAGGACGGCGTGGACGCGGCGCTGATGATCTGCGAGATGTTTGCCGTGTATAAGCGCCGCGGCCTGACGCTGCCGGAGCGCCTGCGCCAGCTTTACACGCAGTTCGGCTTCTGCCTGGATACGCTCCATTCCTACGCTTTCGAGGGCCCGGACGGCATGGACAGGATGACCGCGATCATGGCGCGCTTTCGCACCGGGATCGCAGAGCTCTGCGGGCAGCCTGTCGTGAAGATCACGGACTACGCGCCCGGGCTTGACGGTCTGCCGCCGGCGGACGTTCTGAAGCTCGAGACGGCGGATTTGAGCGCGGTCATACGCCCCTCCGGGACCGAACCGAAGCTGAAGCTCTACCTCTCCGTCAGCGCCCCGGACCCGGGCACGGCGCGAGAGCTGGAGGCGGCGCTTACGAAAGAACTCGAAGCCCTGATACTGCAAAAGCTCTGAGGCCAAAAGGCCTCGGAGCTTTTTGGCGCCGCTCTTGAATGTTCCGTGCCCGTATGATAGAATACTGAAAAAAAGCAGAAGGGAACACGATCCGATGAATATTCTGTTCGCTGTCGCACACCCGGACGACGAGGCCCTCGGCGCGGGGGCGACGATCCGCAGGCTGGTTTCCGAAGGCCACCGCGTGGCGGTCGCCACCATGGTGGGCCACGCCGAGGCGAGGACGAATCTCTCTCCGACCTTGTCGGACGATCAGGCCCGCGCCCTTGCGATCCTCGGAGTCCACAAGACGTACTCCGCGGATTTTCCGAATATCCGGATGAACACCGTCCCGCATCTTGAGCTCGTGCAGTTTCTCGAATCGGTCATCGCGGACTGGGGGGCGGAGTGCATTTTCACCCATCACCCGGCCGACACGAACAACGATCACGTCATGACCAGCTATGCCGCGCAGGCGGCCTCCCGCCTCTTCCAGCGCAGGGACAGCGTTCCGCCGCTCAAGCAGTTTTCGTACATGGAGGTACTCTCCAGTACGGAGTGGTCGCTGGACTCCTCCTCCAACCGCTTTACGCCCAACTACTTCGTCGAGATCGGCGAGGAGGGGCTGGAAGTCAAGCTCCGTGCGCTGGAGGCTTACACCGGGGTCATGCGCCCCTATCCGCATCCGCGCTCTCGGGAGGCGATCACCGGGCTTGCCGCTTATCGCGGGGCGCAGGGCGGCTGCAGATATGCGGAGGCCTTTGAACAGGTCTTCGCCAGATCGTGAGGAAAGACACAGATGAAAGCTGATCTGGCATACCGCTTTCTCAAGCGCCTGTTCGACCTGGCCGCCTCCGGCGCGGCGCTCGTCCTCCTGCTCCCGCTCTGGCTTGTTGCGATCCTGGGGATCGAGCTCTCGGACCCCGGCCCGGTCTTCTATATGGCGGACAGAGTGGGCAAGGACGACAGGCATTTCAAGATGTTCAAATTCCGCTCCATGCGCGTGGCGAAGGACGAGGACGAGCGCAGCCTCCGCCCGAACTACAGCCGCATCTTTCCCTTCGGCGGCTTTATGCGGGACACCAAGATCGACGAGCTCCCGCAGCTTCTGAACATCTTCCTCGGGGATATGAGCATCATCGGCCCGCGCCCGGCGAGCGCGGACCAGGTCTCGATCACGCGGGCGGGGAAATACGCCGCGGCGAGCAGCGTACAGCCGGGGCTCAGCGGCCCGTCGGCGCTGTACGACTATATTTACGGCGACGACATCACCGACGAGGAGACCTATGAAAAGCTGGTCCTGCCCACGCGGCTGAATCTGGATCTCTACTATCTGAAGGCGCGCAGCATCGGCTACGATCTGAAAATGATCTGGTGGACCCTGCTCTCGATTCTGGCGCACGGAAAGCGGGAGGCGATTTTGCAGGAGCTGATTGCATCCGCGGCGTCTGTAGAGGAGGAGGGAACATGAACGGGAAGCTGCGCGTCGTCGTCATGACGCAAAACGACAGATTCTTTATCCCGAAAAACATCGAGAAGGCCGCTGCGGTCTGCGACATGCTCGAGATCGTCGAGGTCGATTCCAAGTACTCGCTGGATAATCAGAAGGCGAACTACCTCAAATGGTTCGGGCCGGTGCAGTGCGCGAAGATGGGCTTTGTGACCGTCGGACGGGAGGCGGAAAAGTATCTGGACCGCCTGTGCGGCTACAGGCTCTTTCACGGGCATTGCTCGGTGCGGGATGTGGCGAAGGCCAACGGCATCCCCTTCCGCGTCATCACCAAGAGCAACGACCCGGCCTTCGTGCAGCATATCCGCGAGCTGAACACCGACCTCATCATCTCTTATTCCGCGCCGCAGATTATCAAGGAGGAGCTGCTGCACACGCCGAAATACGGCATCATCAACGTGCACGGTTCTCTGCTGCCGGACTTTCGCGGGACGCTGCCGTCCTTCTGGTACCTCTACTGCGATGAAAAAACCGGCGGCGCGACCGTCCATTACATGAGCGAGAAGATCGACGACGGCGATATCATCGAGCAGGACAGCGTCGACATCTCGGACTGCCGCAGCATGTTCAAGCTCATCGGGAAGACGAAGGCCCTCGGCGGGGAGCTGATGGTCAAGGCAATCCGGGAGATCCAGGACGGGACCGTCTCGAGAAGAAAGAACGAGACCGAAAAGGGCCGCTACTTCACCTGGCCCACGGTTGAGCAAGCGCGGGAGTTCCGCGCAAAGGGAAAACGGCTGATTTGACAGTTATTACAAGGAAAAACAGGCCTCGGCGAAGAGAAACGCCGGGGCCTGTTTGCATGCAGATCACAATTTAATAAAGAAGCATAACAAAATCTTATCGACGAAGCGGCCTGTCGGGGGCATATAAGTGAATAAGTGATCAGCTTGACAAGCTCATAAGATTTTATTATAACTATATCGAAAGGTTTTATTTGCTTTTTTTCATTATCTTTGTAGAATATAGCTATATTACGAAGCAAAGAAGCCGATGACAGGCCGACCATTTTATGAAATCTGCCCACAGCTAGACCGGGACAGCAAGCACAGCGTGGCGCGCCGATAACAAAAAATGTGGAAGCCGGAGCTCATCGGTCTGTTTTATATCCAGTTTTGCGCCGGGGAGGTGAGAGGAAATGAACGCAGCACAGGAGAACGCGCTTTTTGAGCACAGCAGCGTCACACACGCGATCCTGCGCATGGCCATCCCCACCGTGATCGGCCAGATCATTCTTGTCATCTACAACATGGCCGATACCTTCTATATCGGCCAGACCGGCAACGACGCCATGATCACCGCGGTCACGATCTGCATGCCCGCCTTCATGTTTCTCTCCGCCATCTCGAACCTCTTCGGCGTCGGCGGCGCAAGCGTGATCGCCCGGGCTTTGGGTCTGCGGGCCGGGCACAAGGTCTCTCTCGCCTCGGCCTTCGCGTTCTGGGGCTGCCTGCTGACGACTCTGGTATACTCGCTGCTGGCCTGGCTGGGCCGCGACGTGTTCATCGATCTGCTCGGCGGCACGAATCCCGAGGCGCATCGGGCCGCGGCGGATTACCTGTTTTATACCGTCATTCTCGGCGGCGCCGTGACCTCGTCGGGCGTTTTGCTCTCGCATCTGATCCGCGCGGAGAGCAGGGCCCTGCATGCGAGCATCGGCATCGCCCTCGGCGGCATTTTGAATATCCTGCTCGACCCGCTGTTTATCTTCGTCCTGCTGCCCCCGGGGAAGGAGGCCATGGGCGCCGCGGTCGCGACCTCGCTGTCGAATCTGGTCTCGCTGCTGTATTTTATCGGTATCCTGCTGTACAATAAGAAAAAATCCTCCCTGTCCTTCCGCCCGGCGAAGGAGTGTCTGGATTACAACATCCCGGCCTCGATCTTCACGGCCGGCATCCCAGCCTGTGTGATGACGCTGTTCGAGAACATCTCCTACGCCTGTCTCGACAAGCTGATGAGCTTCAACGGCATCGAGATGCAGGCGGGCATCGGCGTAGCGAAGAAGGTCAACATGCTGGCCCACTGCACGGTGCGCGGCATCGCCCAGGGCTCGCTGCCGATGATCGGCTACAACTTCGCCGCGGGCAAGTTTAAACGCATGCGCAGCGCCGTCAAGGTCTCGCACAATCTCGCCGTCTCGACCGCGGCGGCCTGCATGGTGGTGTGCCTGATCTGGGCCAGACCGCTCATCGGGATCTTCATCCGCAACGGCTCCGCCTCGCTCGATTTCGGCGCGTGCTTCCTCCGCGTGCTCTGCATCGGCGGCCCGTTCTCCGCGAGCGCCTACACCTACATCTCCTTCTTCCAGGCCACGGGGGAGGGGAGGAAGTCCTTCCTGCTGGCTATCCTGCGCAAGGGCGTCGTGGACATTCCGCTCATGTTCGCGCTGCGGCTGCTGCTGCCGGTTGTCGGCATCGTAATGGCGACGCCGCTGGCCGACGCGGTGTGCTGCGTCACCGCGAATCTGATGTTCGCCGCCTACATACGGCACCTGAAGGGGGACATCCTGGACGGCCGCCACGCGGAAGCCATCGGGGTCCGCGCATGACACATCCGAAGAAGGGAGAGCTTTATGGTTGACAATCGTCTGTATTCTCTGCTGAAGGTTGTTGAGCTCGGCAGCTTTACCAAGGCCGCCGAACAGCTCTCCCTGTCCCAGCCGGCCGTCAGCCAGCACATCCGCCAGCTCGAGGATTCTCTGAATGTCAAGATCTTCGAGCATGCGCACAACAAATTCCATCTGACGGCCGAGGGCGAGATCGTCGTCAAGTACGCCCGCCAGATGATCGCACTGGACAAGAACCTCGAGCGTGCGCTCATAAACGAGAAGGGGCGGACGCGCTCGCTCACCATCGGCATCACGCACACCGCCGAGAGCAGCGCCATCATCGAGGCGCTCGTCGCCTGCACGAACCGCTACGAGGGCCTCAATCTCCGCATCCTGACCAATACCGCCGACCAGCTCTATACCATGCTGAAAAACTACGAGCTGGACTTCGCCTTCATCGAGGGGCGCAGCGGCGACCCCGGTCTCGGCTATCTGATGCTGGACACGGACTGCCTCGTCCTCGCGGTCGCGCCGGACCACCCGCTCGCCCAGCAGAGTATGGTCACCATCACGCAGCTGCGTAAGGAAAAGCTCATCCTCCGTCTGCCGGAGTCCAATACCCGCGACCTCTTCGAGGCCACGCTCAGAAGCCAGAACCTTGCCATCGAGGACTTCAACATCACGCTGGAGATCGACTCGGTCGCGTCGATCAAGGATCTGGTCCGCCGCGGCTTCGGCGTCTCCGTCCTCGCCAAGAGCGCCTGCCTGGACGAGCAGCGCAAGAAGAAGCTCTGTCTGCTGACCATCGAGAACTTGAGCATGGTGCGTGAGACGAACATCGTCTACCGCAAGAGCTTTGAGCACCCCGAGCTCCTGCAGGGGATCGTCGAGATGTACAACGAGATGAACCACCGCTGAAATAATTACGGAGACCCCGTCTCACCGGAGTCTCCGTTATTATTTGTCAGACGGGCCACGTAAAAACCCGCTTGCAATCGTTTTTTCCGTCCTGTATACTGTCAGCGGGAGGTGACGGAAATGCGCGTGAAATGTGATTACTGCGGCAATTACATCGAGGATACGGACAAGAACTGCCCGCACTGCGGCGCCCCGAACGATCGCATGCAGCGCAGCGGCACGGCCGTCCCGAAGACGATCGAGGAGCTGAAGGCCTTCTGCGTGGCCCACCGCCTGCCGCTCGAGCAGATGCGCTTCTTCCTCGGGGAGGATTACCGGGGCGCCCGCGCCTTCGGCATCTACAGGGACGAAGAGGGCAGCTTCGTCGTCTACAAGAACAAATCCGACGGCAGTCGCTCGATTCGCTACCGCGGCACGGACGAGGCCTACGCGGTCAACGAGCTCTATCAGAAGATGAAGAGCGAGATCAGCAGTCAGCGCGCCCGCCAGTCGAAGGGCGGCGGAAAGCAGACGAAAAGCAATGGGAGGAGCAAGCTGCTCGCCGTCTTCCTCGCTGTCTATCTCGGCATCCAGATCATTCCCGCCCTGTTTCGGCGTCTCACGCCGGAAAGCCCGCCCACCGGCTATTATACCTACGAGGACACCTATTACTACAACCAGAACGACGACTGGTACTATTACGATACCGATTACGATACCTGGACGCCCACTACGGTGCCGGCCACGCTGGGCGACAACTATACCGAGTATTTCGAGTCCTCCAATTATTACGACTCCGAAGCTCCCGCGGATTTCAGCGACAGCGCCTATTACGTCGAGCCGAGCTATGACGAGGACTGGGATGACGACGACTGGGACTGGGATTCCGGCGACAGCTGGGACAGCGGCTCCACCGACTGGGACAGCAACTGGTAAATAATAATGAAAAAGCAGACAGCGTTTGCTGTCTGCTTTCTCGTTGTGCCGGAGAGCTTTACTCCTCCGCGAGGAGCTTCTCCACAGTCTCGCGCCCGGGCATGGAGCGGATCGCGCCCTTCTTCGTCGTGACGTACCAGGCGGCGGTGTTGGCAAAGCGCAGCATCGCGCGCAGATCGTCCCAGCTCAGGCCCTCCAGCCCGTGCTCGAGTACGAAGTTCAGCACACAGGCGCAGAAGGTGTCGCCCGCGCCGGTGGTCTCGATCACGCCGCCGCGCTTGCAGGCGGGAACGAAAACGCGCTCCTCGCCGTAGTAGGAATAGCTGCCCTCGGCCCCGGCGGTGACGTTGAACACCCGGATGTTCGGGAAGCGCCCGCGCAGGATGGCGGCGCCGACGTCAAAATCGCTCTCCCCGGTCATGAACAGCAGCTCGTTGTCGGCGATCTTCAGCACGTCGCAGCGCGCAAGGCCCCACTCGATAGCAGCCTTCGCGTCCTCTTCGCTCTTCCAGAGCGGCGGGCGCAGGTTCGGGTCGAAGGAGATGATCGCCCCGGCGTCCTTCGCGAGCTTCACGGCTTTCTCGGTGGCCGAGCGGCAGGGCTCGTCCGTCAGCGACAGCGTGCCGAAGTGGAAGATGCGGCAGCCCGTCAGCAGCGCCTCGTCCAGCTCCTCGGGCCGCAGAAGGATGTCCGCGCCCGGCTTGCGGTAAAAGCTGAAATCCCGGTCGCCGTTCGGAAACGTGTGCACCACGGCGAGCGTCGTGGGGATCTCTCTGTCCCGCGTCAGACCGCGCAAGTCGATCCCGGCCTCCTCCACGGTCCGGGCCAGCATGTCACCGAAGCTGTCCGCCCCGACCTTGCCGATGAACGCGCAGCGCTTGCCGAGCTTGCGGAGCATGGCAAGGACGTTTGCGGGTGCGCCGCCGGGATTGGCCTCGAACAGGAGATTGCCCTGCTCGCTCAGCCCGTTCTGCGTAAAGTCGACCAGAAGCTCACCCAAAGCGACGACGTCAAATGCTTTGTTGTCCATGTTGTACAGTTCTCCTTACAGGCTTAAATATCGGATGGCGGTCTTAAACGCGTCCCCGTCCTTGAGAATGAGACCGTAGCTGGGTCGGGTGCTGGGGCCGATGCTGCCGGGATTGAGCAGCTCCATCCCCATCGTCCGGTCGCGGAACGGGTCGTGTGTGTGGCCGAAGAGCACGACGTCGGCGTTTTCCTCCAGCGCGGCGCGGCATAGCTCCCGGAAGATCGGGTCATGCTTGACGCCGTAGAGGTGCCCGTGCGTGGCGAAGATGCGCAGACCGCCCGCCGCGCAGCTGAGTGCGCGGGGCAGGGTGGAGCGCAGGTCGCAGTTGCCGCGCACCGCGTTGACCGGAAGAGAGGGAAAGCGCCGCTGCAGGCGGGTCAGGTCATACTCCCCGTCGCCGAGGAAAAAGCAGAGATCGGGCTTTTCCAGCCGGACCGCCTTGATCATATGGTCCACGTCGCCGTGGGAATCGGAAAAAACAATGATCTTCATGCAGTTCATACACAGAGCCGCCGTTTCCCGGCGGCTCTGTGTTCAATTGTTCGGAGTGTTTATACGGGATAGGTGGAGACCTCGTCGCTCATCAGCTCGGCCACGAGCTTGGGCTTGACGGCGGCGACGTTCGTCTCGCGCACCTTCTGCCTGAGCGGCAGGACGGAGCGCGGGGAGACAGACAGCTCGTCCACGCCGATGGAGAGGAAGGTCTCCGTCAGCTCGAGATCGGCGCCGAGCTCGCCGCAGATGCCGCACCAGATGCCCTCCTTGTGGGCGTTGGCCGCAACCATCTTGATCAGGCGCAGCACGGCGGGATGGTGGGCGTTGAAGAAGCGGCCCAGATCGTTGTTCTGCCTGTCGCAGGCCAGCGTGTACTGGGTGAGGTCGTTGGTGCCGATGGAGAAGAAGTCGACGACCTTGGCGAGGCGATCGCTGATGATCGCGGCGGCGGGGGTCTCGATCATGATGCCGACGTCGACCTCGTCGGAGTAGGGGATACCCTCGGCCTTGAGCTCCTTTTTGACGAGCTCGCACATCTTCTTGGCCTCCAGCACCTCCCACACGGAGGTGACCATCGGGAACATGATGGACAGCCTGCCGTAGGCGGAGGCGCGGTACAGGGCGCGCAGCTGGGTCTTGAAGATCTCCGGCCGGTTGAGGCAGATACGCAGGGCGCGGTTGCCGAGTGCGGGGTTCTCCTCCTTGGGGAGCTTGAAGTATTCGATCATCTTATCCGCGCCGATGTCCAGCGTGCGGATGACGACCTCCTTGCCCTCCATGTCGGCGAGGACCTTTTTGTAGGCCTCATACTGGTATTCCTCGGTGGGATAGTCGTCGCAGTTGAGATACAGGAACTCGCTGCGGAACAGCCCGATGCCGCCGCCGTCGTTCTCCAGCACCGCATGCACGTCCTCGGGATTGCCGATGTTGCAGAAGACACGGACCTCCTGCCCGTCCATGGAGACGTTGGGCAGGCCCTTGAGCTGGTTCAAGAGCTCCTGCCGCTTGAGCAGCTCGGCCCGCTTCGCCATCAGGCGCTCGCGCGTGGGCTCGTCGGGGTCGATGACCACGTTGCCCGTGCCGCCGTCGACGATGACGTCGCGCCCCTCGTACTCGGCCTTGAGCTGGTCGCCGACGCCGATGATGGCGGGGATGCCCATGGTGCGGGCAAGGATGGCGGTGTGGCTCGAGCCGGAGCCTCCCTCGGTGATGAAGCCGAGGATCTTGGACTTGTCGAGCTGCACGGTCTCGCTGGGGGCGAGATCGTCCGCCGCGAGGATGACGGGGACCTCGGAATCGATGCCGCCCTGCACCACGCCCAGAAGGATGCCGACGATGCGGCCGGACACGTCCTTGACGTCGGCGGAGCGCGCCTGCATGTAGGTGTCGTCCATGGCGGCGAACATCTCGGCAAACTGCGCGCCGACGTCGGTGACGACGGCCTCGGCATTGTGGCCCTCCTCCTTGATGCCGGCCTCGATGGCCTCCTCATAGTCGAGGTCCTCACACATCATCTGGTGGGTCTCGAACAGGAGGGCGGCCTCGTCGCCGGCCTCTTCCCTGGCCTTCTCGGCAAGCTCGCCGAGCTGATCGATGGCTTTGGCCTGGGCGGCCTTGAAGCGGCCCCACTCCGCGGCGGGGTCCTCGACCGAGTAACGGCGGATGGTGCTCTTGACGCGCTGGTAGAAGTAAAGGGGACCCGCGGCGACGCCGGTGGAAACGCCCTTGCCCTGAATGGAAATCATAGTCAAATTCTCCTTATGATTTATTCGATCTTACTTGATCCCGCACTCGACGCCCTCGATGTCGTCGGCGTTGGTCAGCAGCATCACGACGCAGTCGCTGTAGCCGGCGGCCTTGATGGCGGCGCTGTCGAAGCCCAGCAGCTTCTGCCCGGCCTTGACTTCGTCGCCCTCGGCGACATAGGCGGTGAAGCCCTCGCCGTTCATGTTGACGGTGTTGACGCCGATGTGGATCAGCACCTCCATGCCGTTGGCCTCGAGGGTGACGGCGTGCTTGGTGTCAAAGACGGAGGTGACGGTGCAGTCGAAGGGCGCCACGACCACATTGCCGGTGGGCTCCACGCCGACGCCCTCGCCGAGGATGCCGGTGGCGAAGGTCTCGTCGGGGATGGCCTCGCGGTCGATGACCACGCCCGCGACGGGCTGGAGCAGCTCGCCCGCGGCGCAGCGCAGGACGGAGGGCATGGGCTCGGCCGGGACCTCCGGCTCCGGCGCGGCCTTCTTGGCGGGCTCTTCTTCCTTCCAGATGAACCAGGTCAGACCGCCCGCGACGCCGGCGGAGATGAGCAGTTCAACGAGATAGAGCGGCACATTGTTGACAGCGGGGATGGCGGGGATGCCGGTCACGCCGTAGACGGGCGCGCCGAGCTTGAACAGCGCGCCGAACAGGGAGCCGACCGCGCCGCCGGCCATGCCGCAGAGGAAGGGCTTCATGAAGCGGAAGTTGATACCGAAGATCGCGGGCTCGGTGATGCCGAGAGAGGCGGAGAGCGAGGAGGGGAGCGCGACGGACTTGGTCTTCTGGTTCTTGACCTTCAGGGCGACCGCAAGGCACGCGCCGAACTGGGCGAAGTTCGCGGCCGATGCGATGGGCATCCAGGTGTTCAGACCCGTCGAGGAGATCATGCCGGCCTCGATGACGTTGTACATGTGGTGCAGGCCCATGACGACGGTCCAGGGGTAGATCGCACCCATGACCACCGCGCCGAACATGGAGCTTGCCAGCCACTTGGCTCCGGCGAGCACCCAGTTTTCGAGGATGGAGAAGATGGGGCCGATGATGGTGAAGGTGATAAAGGAGGTCACCAGCACGGTGCACAGCGGGGTGACAAAGAGATCGATCATCTCCGGTACGTGCTTGTGCAGCCATTTTTCAACGGTTGACATCAGCAGTACCGCCAGGATCACCGGGATGACGTGGCCCTGATAGCCGACTTGCTGTACGCTGAAGAAGAACAGATGCCAGGTCGGGATCTCGCCGGCGGCGTAGTTGCCGACGGTCCATGCGTTGATGAGCGCGGGGTGGACCATCATCAGACCGATGACGGCGCCGAGGAAGATGTTGCCGCCGAACACGCGGGCCGAGCTGATCGCGACCAGCACGGGCAGCAGGGCGAAGGCGGTGTTGGCCACGAGATCGAGGAAGGAATACCAGTCGCTGTTGCCGAAGGCGGGCCAGAACTTCGGGATCGCCTCGACAAGGCCCATCATCAGGCCGGAGGCCACGATGGCGGGCAGGATGGGGACGAACACGTCGCCGGGAGTCTTGAGGATCTTCTTCCACAGGGGCATGCGCGAGGCCGCGGCGGCCTTGACGTCAGCCTTGGAGGCCGCGGTGAGCCCCGTGACTGCAAGGAACTCGTCATAGACCTTGTTGACGGTGCCGGTACCGATAATGAGCTGGAGCTGGCCGTTGGAGTCGAACAGACCCTTTACGCCCTCCACATCCTCGAGGGCCTTGGTGTCGACCTTGCTGTTGTCTGCGATAACGAGGCGAAGGCGCGTGGCACAGTGTGCCGCGCTGATGATGTTCTCTTTTCCGCCGAGGTGGGAAAAGATCTCTTCAGCGCACTTGCGATAGTCGAGTGCCATGGTAGTCTCTCCTTTGCAAATCCGTTTTTTCCAAAATGCGGCCCTCCGTACGGAGGACCGCTTCGTTGGTTTTATCATACATCAAATCGCAGCCGATGGCAAGCGGGAAGAGCCGGTAGGCGAGAGAAGATCAAAGCCCGTTTTTGTCGCTTTTTACCAAACCGAGCTCAGCAAAGGCCCAGGCCAGTCCGTCCTCCTCCACGGCGGGGCAGACGAGATCGCTTTTCCGCTTGAGCTGCGGGCTGCCGCCCGACATACACACGCTTGTGCCGACGGTCTCGATCATCTCCAGATCGTTCATGCTGTCGCCGAAGCCGACCGTGTCCTCGATCGAAAAACCGAGTTCGTCCGCCATGCGCCGGATGCCGAGACCCTTGTCGAATTTGCGGTTGATCAGCTCGCCGTTGATGCAGTTGGCCGCGGCCATATCCTGCACGAGGAAGTAGAACTCGCTCTCCAGCGCCTCGATGGCGGGGGCGAGCTGCTCGACCGAGGCGCACATGAAGATCACCTTGTAGATGGGCCGTCCGTCATACTCGCGCATCGGGAGGATGCCGAGATCCTTTTCCAGCGCCTTGCGCCAGCGCACGAGCTCGCTGTTGCCGCCGGAGGCCTTGTCGAGGAAATCGGCCAGACCCTCGTCACAGTATGCAGCGTCGCGGGCCTCGATCGTGCGGTAGATGCCGGCGTCTTTGAACAGCCGCAGGGCGGTCTCTTTCTGCGCCTCGCTCATGGGGCAGTCGAAGAGCACCCGGTCGCCGCAAAAGACGTAGCCGCCGCCGCTCGCCACCGCGCCGTCGAAGCAGCCGTAGGCGAGCAGGGGAGAGAGCATGCCGTAATTGCGCCCGCTGCACAGAAAGACCTTGTGCCCGGCCTCGCGCGCCGCACGGATGGCCGCAAGCGCGCTCTCGGGCGGGACGTTGCTGCCCGGCGAGGTGAGCGTTCCGTCGATGTCGAGAAAGATCAGCTTCGTGTTCATACCTTCCCCTCCGTCCCGAAATCACAGATCAGCCAGGCGAAGGCGCCGGGCCAGAGGCGGATACCGGTTTTGTCCACAGCCTCGCCGGTGAGCAGATTCGTGAAGCTGCCCGGCGTGTTGACCGGAACGACACGCTCGGAATCGGAGAAGTTGAAGAAGGCCGCGAGCTTCTCGCCCTGATTATAGCGCCCGATGCCAAGCACCGAGTCGTCGCCGGTCAGCAGCAGCCACACGTCGGCCCCGGCGTCGAAGACCCGGTGCTCCCGGCGGAGCTTTTCCAGATCGGTGATCGCGGTAAAGACTTTCCCCTCCACGCTGTCGGGATCATGGCGCTTCTCGGCTGCTTCCCAGTTCATCGCGCCGCGGTGCAGAAAACGGCTGTCCGGCGCTTTGACCGGATCGTCGTGGTAGCTGTAATCGTTGAGCTGCGCGATCTCGTCGCCGCTGTAGAGCACGGGGATGCCGCTGAGCGTGAACATATACACGTGCAGCATGATGTCAAGTCTGAGCGCCCAGTCGAGCTTATAGCCGTCGCCGTCCTCGAGCGCGGACTCCACGCCGCAAAGCGAGGCGGTCGTCCCGCACAGACGCGCGTCCCCGATGCGGGGGTCGTTGTTGTACAGCTCGCCGCGGGCGGGACTGCCGTACCAGTTGCCGGTCAGATAGTCGTTGAGATAGCGCTTGTGCGAGACCTCGTCGACACCGAAGCGCCAGAGATAGGGGTAGTCCAGACCCCAGCCGATGTCGTCGTGGCAGCGCAGGTAGTTGAGGAAGGTGTATTCCCCGGGCAGGCAGAAGACCTGGCCGAGCTGATGCTGCAGCAGGCGCACGTCCCGGGTCGCGACGGTGTGCCAGGTGCTGGCCATGGTGGTGACGTTGTAGAGCAGATGGCACTCCGGCTTTTCCACGCTGCCGAAGTAGGGGACGACCTTGCTCGGCTCCATGACCACCTCGCCCAGCAGCAGCGTGCCGGGGCACACGATCTCGCAGACCATGCGCATCATGCGCACGAGCGTGTGCACCTGCGGCAGATTGCGGCAGTTGGTGCCGAGCTGCTTCCATATGTAGGGCACTGCGTCGAGCCGGATGACGTCCACGCCCCGGTTGCACAGGTAGAGCATGTTCTCGGTCATGTCATTGAAGACGACGGGGTTGGCGTAATTGAGATCCCACTGGTAGGGGTAGAAGGTGGTCATGACCACCTTGCCCGCCTCGGGACACCAGGTGAAGTTGCCGGGCGCGGTGGTGGGGAAGACCTGCGGGACGCTCTTCTCGTACTCAAGCGGGATGGCCCAGTTGTCAAAGAAGAAATAGCGGTCCTGGTATTCCTTTTCACCCGCGCGGGCCCGCACCGCCCATTCGTGATCCTCGCTGGTGTGGTTCATCACGAAGTCCAGACACAGCGCGATACCGCGTTTATGGCAGTCGTCCGCGAGCGCGGACAGGTCCTCCATCGTGCCGAGCTCCGGCTGCACCTTTCTGAAGTCGGCGACCGCGTAGCCGCCGTCGCTGCGGCCGACGGGGCTTTCCAGCAGGGGCATCAGATGCAGATAGTTGACGCCGCTCTCCTCGATATAGTCGAGCTTTTCGCGCACGCCGGAAAGCGTTTTGCCAAAGCAGTCGACATACATGAGCATGCCGATCAGGTCGCGCCCCTTGTACCAGCGCGGATCGTTTTCCCGGGCGGCGTCGATCCGCCGCAGCTCCGGGCTGCGCGCATCAAAGGCGCGGCACAGCATGTCGAGAAAATACGCAAAGGCTTCACCGTCGCCGTAGAGCGACAGATACAGGCCGCGCAGCTCCTCTTCGTGCCGTGCGAGTCTCTCGCAGAACAGAGGATCCCAACCGAGTCTGTCCATTGCAGTTCCTCCATGAGTCAAGTCATTCTTTTTTCAATCTTATCGTGCTTTTTCCGGCCTGTCAACGGGAAATGCAAAAAAAGGAAACTAAAAAAATCGGAACTAAAAAACTTAAAATTATTTGATTACTGTGGAAATGTACAGGAATTGATAACATATTTCGTCACAATCCCGAATTGCGGCCCAGCTTTTTCCGTGCTAAAATAAACACAATAAAAAAGCTGCAGGGTGCGGCGCACGGAACGGGACTTGACGGAGAAGGGGGGAGGCATGGAACGCAGGGAGCTTTTACAGACTTTGACCCATGAGCTTGAGAGCCTGACGCGGCTACACGTCCAGTACGGACTGTACGGCACCGAGGGCTTTCAGACGCAGAAATCCAGCATCAAGCGCCTGATCGACGAAAACGGGATCGACATCCGGCGCGAGCTTGACCCGCTCTCGCTCAACCAGTACCGCCGGTATTTCGGCTAGAGACCGCACAGAGAAAAGGAAGGACCCGCAGAGACGGGGTCCTTCCTTTTTCGTTCGGTTTGTTCAGCGCAGGAACAGACAGCTCAGCGCGATGACGAGCTGCCCCACATAGTACAGCATGAGGTTTACAAAGCGCAGGGAGAATTTGTTCTCCGGCCCGAAGGTGTTGAGGATCAGCACGATGTCGCTGACGAGGAAGAGCAGCGCGCCCGCGGCAAAGAGCAGGTTGAAGGTGGAGGCATAGGAAAACAGGTTCGCGATCGCGACGCAGTTGAGGAAGACGATCGCGCCTATGTACACGACGCCGAAGATCTTGAAGGCTTTCTTCGCGGTGATTTTGCCGAAGATCCAGCGCATGAGAAAAAAGGTCAGGACGGCGGCGGCCAGCAGGGCGAGGATGGGGCTGGGGCAGAGCGGGAGCACGGCGGCGAGATAGGCGATATGCCCGCTCAGAAACACCAGGATCCCGACCAGAAAGATGGTCTGGCCGACCTTCACGAAGACCTGCCGCAGATTCAGCAGCACATCGGCGACCGCGCCGAGGACGAGGCCGACAAAGATCAGCGTCGCGGGACGCGGCCACATCACGTGCGAGGCGCAGAGGAAGCCGAGGATCACAAAGCAGAGCGAGGCAAGTCCCTTGAGCAGGACTGCCTGGACAAAATAACCGTCGCGCTCGCGAAACAGCAGCAGCGAGGCGATGATCAGACAGACGATACAGAGAGCTGCGTAATGCATACGAGTACCTCCTTGGTCTTGTTGAGACAAAGTGTGCTGTAATAGAAAAGACAGCCTGTCATCCTTCCGGACCGTCAGACTGTCTCCTAAACCGGTTTTTCCGCCTACACTATAAAGGTACGCTGGTGTTGCCCGCTCAACATCCGGCTACAATGCCGCCGGCGGCCCACAAGTAATCTTTGCTTGCTCTCACGGGTTTAGGTGCCGATTACACCGATGGGTGACGCCCATCTCCTGATTTATGTATACCACAGGAGAGGGTAAAAGTCAAGGATTTTTTGTAAAAACTGCATATTTTTTTTCGACAGAATATGACGAAACTGTTAAAAGCGCTGAACGAGGTTCGGAGAAAGCACAAAAACACAATATTTAGTGGCACTTTTCGGACAGGAAGACAATATGTAGCTTGTGCCCAAGAATCGCCGGGAACAGCTTTTGTTATTTGTACAATCTCATGGGGATCGCAGGTCGGTTTGCGGCGTTTTGAACAAGGAGCAATATATATCCGAATGGACCTTCAGGTCTGCATGGGGAGAGTGCGAGAGGCCCCTTTCGCGTTTGAGCGAAGCGGATCAATCCGCGGCTTTGGTATACCCGCATCCATAACCAAATCGGGAGTCCCCCGTGAGACTCCCGATTTCCAGGTCTGTAAGAGGAGAGCGCGAGAGGGGACGGGGAGTCCCCTTTCGCGTTTGAGCGAAGCGGATCACTCCGCGCCGAAGGCGCGGCACCA
>JAILNC010000102.1 GCA_024691985.1 Oscillospiraceae bacterium
AGGTGCCGGGCCGGGGCGAGACCTTCACGTTCCAGGGCCCCATGGGCCTGACCACCGTTCTGCCCGGCGCAGCGGTGAAGGAGGGCGACACCTTCCTCGGCTGGAAGGGCACCGTCAACGGCGAGACCGAGACCTTCCGCGGCGGACAGCGGGTCCACCTCTGGGAAGCGGTCAGCTTCAAGGCCGCCTGGGCTTCGGACAGCGACGTCAATCCCGACGAGGCGGGCATGAAGCTCGACGTCAGGGGCTGATCAAAAACGGTACAGCAGCCGCGCGGTTTTCCGCGCGGCTGTTATATATGCGGATACAAGCAGACCGCAGGACCGGCTTCGGTCCTGCGGTCAAACTGTTTTTAATAAGCCACGCCCCAGTAGATCATGTGCTTCGCGGGCCTGCCGCAGCAGACGCAGACCTCGTCCAGCTTCTCCTGCCTGAGCGGCATGCAGCGCGAGGACATGCCCGCCTGCTCCTTCATCTGCAGCTCGCAGGCCTGATCGCCGCACCACATGGTCTTGATGAAGCCGCCGTGTTCACTCTGCAGGGCCTTGGCCTCCTCGATCGAGTGGGCCTCGAAGACGTGGCCGTCGAGGTTGAGCTTCGCCTTCTCGTAGAGCCCCTGCTGTACTTTGTCAAGCAGCTCCGGCACGCGCTGCGCAAGCTCTGCGAGCACAACGGAGCATTTCTCGCCGCTGTCGCGGCGCACGGCCATGCACACGCCGTTTTCGATATCCCGGGGGCCCAGCTCCACGCGCAGGGGCACGCCCTTCATCTCATACTGCGCGCACTTCCAGCCGAGGCTGTTGTCGCTGTCGTCCAGCACGGCGCGCACGCCCGCCGCCTTGAGCGCGGCCAGCAGCTCCTTCGCCTTATCCAGCACGCCCGGCTTGTGCATCGCCACCGGCACCACCACGACCTGGATGGGCGCGATCTTCGGGGGCAGCACCAGACCGTTGTTGTCGCCGTGGGCCATGATGACCGCGCCGATCATGCGGGTCGTGGAGCCCCAGGAGGTCTGGAAGGGATAGGCGAGCCTGTTGTCCCGACCGGTGAAGGTCACGTCGTAGGCGCGGGAGAACTTGTCCCCGAAGTAGTGGGAGGTCGCGCCCTGCAGGGCCTTGTGGTCCTTCATCAGGCACTCGACCGTGTAGGTGGCCTCGGCCCCGGCGAACTTCTCCTTGTCGGTCTTGCGGCCGCGCACCACGGGGATCGCCAGCACGTTCTCGAAGAAGTCGGCATAGCAGTTGAGCTGCTGCTCGGTCTCCGCCATGGCCTCCTCGGCGGTCTCGTGGATGGTGTGGCCTTCCTGCCACCAGAACTCGCGCGAGCGCAGGAAGGGACGGGTGGTCTTCTCCCAGCGGATCACGGAGCACCACTGGTTGTAGAGCATGGGCAGCTCCCGGTAGGAGTGCAGCACGCGGGACCAGTGGTCGCAGAACATGGTCTCCGACGTGGGCCGGAAGGCCAGGCGCTCCTCCAGCGGCTCGCTGCCGCCCATGGTGACCCAGGCGACCTCGGGCGCGAAGCCGTTGACCAGCTCGCCCTCCTTTTTCAGCAGACTCTCGGGGATCAGCACCGGCATCGCCACATTGACGTGGCCGGTCTTCTTGAACTCCGCGTCCATGATCTGCTGCATATTCTCCCAGATGGCGTAGCCGTAGGGCCGCAGGATGGTGAAGCCCTTGACCGAGGCGTACTCGACCAGCTCCGCCTTGCGGCAGACGTCGGTATACCACTGGGCGAAGTCCACCTCCATATCGGTGATCTGCTCGACCCGCTTGTCTTTTGCCATAACGTACTCTCTCCTTCGCAGGGGGTGACCCTGCCCGTATTCTGCATCGCACAGAGCCTTATTTTATCGGGAGAAGCGGCCCTTGTCAAGTCTTCTCCCGTGCGGACGCGCATTTCCGGGATCGTTTTGACATTTTTTCGTAAGAATTTGCTTGACCAATCCGCTTTTATCGCGTATAATGCCATTTGTCAAAAGATTGCAAAATGGTTTCAAACGGAGGTGGGAGGTATCAACAAGCAGAAGTTTCTGACAGAGCTCGGGCGTCTGCTGACCTTCATGTATGAGGATGACAGAGAGCGCGCCCTGGCCATGTACAGCAGCCTCTTTGACGAGACCGGCGACGAGACGGGGCTTTTACAGATGCTGGTCTCGCCGACGCGGCAGGCCGTCAACCTCGCCCGTTCCTATGACGCCCGGGAGCGCAAGCTCCAGGCGCAGGCGCAGGCCCGCGGGGAGGCCCAGGGGGAGGACGAGCCCTCCTTCGTCCGCGTGATCGAGCAGCTTCGCGTCCAGGCCGCTTCGCTCGGCGCGCCGGTCAGCAAGGTCTCGGCGGACCAGTTTTCGCTGTTTGAGAGCGCCGGGAAAGAGACCGCGCTTTTCGAGGAGTTTGAATCCCAGGACGCGCCCGTTCAGGAGAGCGCGCCCGCGCAGGAGGACTTTGCCGCACCCGCAGAGCCGTCCGACGCATCTCTGTCGCAGTCGTCCGGGGACGGCGAGATCGCGCAGGACGCCGCGCCCGCAGAGGAGGCGTCCGCGATCGATGCGTTCCTGCAGGCGCCTGAGGAGGAGAGCGAAGGCTCCGTGCCCGACGCACCGCTCCCGCCTCTCGGGTATGAGGACGAGAGCGCCCGTTCGGACTTTGGCTTCGCGTCTGAAGCCGCTGCCCCCGCGGACGAGGTTTCCGCTCCGGCGCCCGTTCAGGCGGAGGCGCTCCACTCGGAGATCCGCGCCGGGGAAAGGCCGGTCTTCACGGTGAGCAAGCCCCGCGTCGCGCTGCTGATCCTGTTTCTGCTCTTTGCCGTGCCGATCACGCTGGCGTGCATCGTGCTGCTCCTGCTCCCCGCGGCCCTCGCCCTGGGCGTCGCGGGTCTGGCCGGATGGCTGGGCTTCACGGGGCTCACCGCCACCTTCGGCAGCTTTACGGTCTTTGCGGACATCCTGCTCGTCTTCGGCTGCACGCTGATCGTGCTGGCGCTGGCGCTGCTGTTCCTGTGGATCTTCATCTGGCTGCTCGGCGGGGCCATCCCCGGGCTCATCCGCGGCGTGAGCGCGCTCGCGCACAAGTGGTGCTATAAGGAGGTGCCGTTACAGTGAGAAGAGGCTGGAAGATCATTCTGGTGATCGTCGCCGTCTGCATTGCCTTCGGCATCGTCAGCGCAGGCGTCGGCACGCTGACCGGCGCGGACCCCGAAAGGATCGGCAGCATCCTGGAGGAGCGCATCGCGGAGCGCAACAACATCGACCTCGACGCGCTGATCTTCGAGTGGGTGCCCGAGGTCATCGACACTGTTGAGCAGCAGCTCGGCATCGCGAAATAAGAAACAAAAAATCTGCACAAAACGGACCTCCTTTCGGGGGGTCCGTTTTTTACGCCCGCCGTGCGGTATTCTGTCGAAATATCCCCCCGGGGGGCTTGTACAAAGGCCCGTATCTGCATACAATTCGAGTCATGAGGGAACACGCTGATCTGCTGAAAAACAGAAGAAGGAACACGGCGGCGATCTGTCTGCTGGCGCTCGCCGTCGCTGTGCTCGCTTTTGTCTGCCTGTTCGTGGGCTCGTCCCACATGACGGTGGCAGACTGCTTTGCCGCGCTCGCCAAGCGGGGGAGCGCTGCCCAGGTGCGCATCATCTGGAACATCCGCATCCCCCGGGTGCTCGCGGCCGTCATAGCGGGGGCGGGCCTGTCCGTGTCCGGTCTCGTGATGCAGACCGATCTGAACAACCCCATGGCCTCGCCCTCGACGCTGGGCGTGTCCAACGCGGCCGTCTTCGGCGCGAACCTCTCCATCATCGCCTTCGCCGGGGGCTTCCTCTCCACGGGCAACAACCTGACGAATTACACGGTCGGCGCCAACCCCTACGCCACCTCGCTGATGGCCTTTGTCTTCTCCACGGCCTCGATCCTGCTGATCCTCGCGCTCTGCCGCCTGCGGGCGTTCCAGCCGGGCGTGGTGGTGCTGGCGGGCATCGCCGTCGGCTCGGTCTGGACGGCGGCGACCACCATTCTGCAGTTTTACGCCACCGACGTGGGCCTCTCCGCCGCGGTGGTCTGGACCTTCGGCGACCTCGGCCGCGCCACCTACCGCACCGACCTGATCATGGCGGTCGTCGTGCTTGCGGGCCTTACGTTTTTCTCGCTGATGAGCTGGAAGCTCAACGCCCTGTTGAGCGGGGACGCCGCGGCCAAGAGCATGGGGGTGCGTGTGGAGCTGCTGCGCTTTCTGACGATGCTCTTCGCCTCCGTCATCACGGCGGTCTGCGTTTCCTTCCTGGGCATCATCGGCTTCGTGGGCATCATCTGCCCGCATGTGACCAAGCGCCTGCTGGGCCACGACCACCGCGTGTCGATCCCGGCCTCCGCCCTGAGCGGCAGCATCCTGCTCCTGCTGGCGGACACCTTCTCCCGCAGCCTCGGCAACGGCTCGGCCCTGCCGGTCGGCGCCATCACCTCGCTGCTGGGCGCGCCGTTCTTCCTCGCGATCATCTTCGGGCGGAAGGGGGAGCATGACGGATGCTGAACATCACAGACCTGCATTTTCGCTATTCAAAGCGCTCTCCCGCAGTGCTCGACGGCGTCGAACTGACGCTGCGCGGCGGGGAGATCGGCGTGGTGCTGGGCAAAAACGGCTCCGGCAAGACGACGCTGTTCAAGATCATCCTCGGCATACAAAAGCCGGAGCGCGGCTCCATCCTTTTCGACGGCGAGGATCTGCTGAAAATGAGCCGCCGGGAGCGGGCGCGGCGCATCGCCTACGTCCCGCAGAGCATACACTTCGGCGCGCTGAGCGTGTTCGACACGGTGCTCATGGGGCGCGTGGCCTACTTCGGCTACAAGGCCGGGCGGGCGGACGAGGAGGCGGTGGAGCGCATCCTGCGGGATATGCGGCTGGAGGACTTCGCCGCACGGAACGTGGAGGAGCTCTCCGGCGGCGAACGGCAGAAGATCGCCATCGCCCGCGCGCTCGCGCAGGAGCCGCGCCTGCTGGTCTTCGACGAGCCGACCGGGAACTTGGACCTCGCCAACGAGCAGCTCATCCTCTCGGAGGCGCGGCGCCTGGCCCGGGAGAAGGGCATCGGCATCCTCACGTCCCTGCACGATTTCAATCAGGCCCTGGAGCTGGGCGACCGCTTTTTCTTCCTGCATAACGGGAAGATACAGTATGAAGGCGGGGCGGAGATCGTCACGCAGGCCGTGATCCGGGAGGTCTTCGATGCGGAGGTCCGCATCGTGGAAATAGAAGGCAGAAAAATCATTGTGAACGGAGGACAGAAACCATGAAAAAAACGCTTTCCCTGCTGTTGGCGCTCGTGATGCTGCTGGCGCTGTGCGCCTGCGGCCAGACCGCGGCCCCCGCCGCGACCGAAGCGCCCGCGCCCGCCGCGGAGACCGTCGTCACCGACATGATCGGCCG
>JAILNC010000002.1 GCA_024691985.1 Oscillospiraceae bacterium
CATGTTTCTGATGAACGGCTTCCAGCTTCACGGCGTCGTGCGGGGCTTTGACGGCTTTACCGTAGTCCTCGATTCCGACGGGCGCCAGCAGCTCATCTACAAGCACGCGATCTCCACGGTGGTACCGCCCCGGCCTGCGGCGCCGCCTCCGGCGGGGAGAAGAGCGCCGCGGCCAGCCAGGCGCAAAGCGCCACGAACAGCAGGGCCGCGAGCAGCCCGTAAAAGCGCGGCGCCTTCAGCTCTCGTCCCCGACCTCAAAGGAAATGGGCTTCGGCGGCACGACCGTGGAGATCGCGTGCTTGTAGATGAGCTGCTGCCGCCCCTCGGAATCGAGCACGACGGTGAAGCCGTCGAAGCCCTTGACCACGCCGTGGAGCTGAAAGCCGTTCATCAGAAACATCGTGACGACGGACTTGTCCCGTCTGAGCTGATTGAGGAAGCTGTCCTGGAGATTTTGCGTTTTCTGCATGTCTGCCACTCCTTCTCTGGGGAGCGGCGCGTTCCGGCCGCTCCGGTATTATGTTCCGGCATCCGTCGGATGCACAGGAACAGCATACCCGCGGCGGAGCAAAAACGCTGTCGAAGCCTGTCGCGCGGCTTCAAAGTCCGGCTCGCGATCGAAGAGGATGCGCAGGGCGTCCTCCCAGCGCTTAAACCAGGTGAGCTGCCGCTTGGCGTAGCGGCGGCTGTTCTGTCGGATCAGGTGCAGGGCCTCGTCCCGGCTGATCTCCCCGCGCAGGGCCTGCACGGCCTCCTTGTAGCCGATGGCCTGCATGGCGGTGCAGTCGGGCGAAAGGCCGTTTTCCAGCAGCCCTTCGACCTCCTCGAAGAGCCCGGCCCCGGCCATGTGCGTCACGCGCCGGTCGATGCGCGCGTAGAGGTCGGCGCGGTCCCGATAGCCCAGCACGATGCGGGCGGCCTCATAACGCGGCGGACGGCGGCGGGTCTCCTCGTCGTGTTCGGTGGCTGTCACGCCGGATAATCTGTAGATCTCGATCGCGCGCACGATGCGCCGCTTGTCCCCCGGCGTCAGCCGGCTTGCGCGCTCCGGGTCAAACTGCGCGAGGCGGCGCAGCAGCGCCTCCCCGCCGAGCGCGTCGAATTCCCTTTCCAGCTCGCGGCGCAGCGCGTTGTCGCCCTCGTTTTCGGCAAAATCCCGCCCCGCGATCAGCGAGTCGATATACAGCCCCGTCCCGCCGACGACGATGGGCGTCACGCCGCGCGCGAGCAGCCCGTCGCAGACGGCCCCGGCCTCCTGCACGTAGCGGGCGACCGAGTAATTCTCCGCGGGGTCGGCCACGTCCAGCATGTGGTGGACGGCGGCGGCGCGCTCGGCGGCGTCGGCCTTGGCGGTGCCGACGTCCATGCCGCGGTAGACCTGCATGGAGTCGGCGGAGACGATCTCGCCCCCCAGCTCCCGCGCCAGCGCGATGCCGAGCCTTGTCTTGCCCGAGGCCGTCGGCCCGGCGATCACGACGATCTTGTTGCCGATGACTCGACACCTCCTTTGTGGCTTCCCCTTGAGGGGAAGGCTTATACGATCCTCTTGAACAGCTTATCCAGCTCCCGCTTTGTCAGCGACGCCGACACCGGGCGGCCGTGGGGGCAGTATTTGACCCGCCCGGACACCACGGCCTCGGCCACGCGCCTCAGCTCCGCCGGGTCGTTGTCCCAGCCCGCCTTGATCGCGGCTTTGCAGGCAACGGTGTGCAAAATCTCGTCCCGCGCGCTCTGCGGGTCGGGGCTCTGCCCGGAGGCGAGCTTTTCCAGAATCTCCTCCACGGCGGCGCGGGCGTCGCCGCGCGCCATATCGGCGGGCACGGCGCGCAGAATATAGTCCTCGTCCCCGAAGGGCTCGAGCTCGAAGCCGAGCTCCGCGAGCAGCGCGGCGTTTTCCTCCAGCAGCTCGCGCTCGGCCCCGTTCAGGTGCAGCGTCACGCTCTCAAGCAGGGTCTGGGCCATGACGCGCCTGTCCTGCGCCTTGAGCCGGTCGAAGATCATGCGCTCGTGCGCGGCGTGCTTGTCGATCAGCAGGATCTCGTCGCCGCGCTCGACGAGGATGTACAGCTTCAGCGCCTCGCCGATGAGCCGAAAGTCCTCATTGGCGATATTTTCCACATTTTGAACAGGGTTTTCCACAGACTTGTGCGGAAATTCTGTGTCTTTTTCCGATTTTTGCGTCGAAACAGGCCGGATCGGGGACGATTTCGGCCCCGCGGACAGATCGAGACGCGTCTGGTAGGGCTCCTCCCAGCTGCGCAGCATGCCCGTGTTCGACGGCTTTCGCCCCTCGGCGCGCCAGCCCTGTGCGCGGAACTGTCCGCTCGACATGCTCTGATAGAAGTCGGGTCTCGGCGTCGGGCGCAGCTCCGGCGCGGCGGGCTTCGCCTCCGGCGCGGGAGCCGTGCGGTCTTCGCCCTGCAGGGCGGACAGCGCCGCGTGGTACACGAGATCGAACACGCGCTTTTCCTGCGAGAACTTGACCTCGGTCTTCGCGGGGTGGACGTTCACGTCCACCGCGGCGTTGGACAGCTCGAGCCACAGCACACAGGCCGGGAAGCGCCCGGTGAGCAGCGTGTTTTTGTACGCCTGCTCCACCGCCGTCTGCAGCAGCTGCGAGCGGATATAGCGCCCGTTGCAGTAGAAAAACTGCGCGGCGCGGTTGCCCCGCCCCGCCGCGGGGGAGGAGACGAAGCCGTGCACCGCGAGGTCCCCGTCCTCGCCCTCGCAGGGCAGCAGGTCCTTTGCCAGCTCCCGCCCCAGCAGGGCGTAGACCGCGGACTCGCGCTTCCCGTCGCCGGGGGAGAAGAACTCCTCCCGCCCGTCGCGGATGAGGCGCACGGAGATCTCGGGCCTGCCGAGGGCGCAGCGCAGCGCGGCCTGCACGCAGGCCGAGGCCTCGGCCCGGTCGGACTTCAAGAATTTCAGCCGCGCCGGGGTGTTGAAGAAGACGCTGCGCACGATCATGGTCGTCCCCTCGGGGCAGCCGGTCTCGCGCATCTCACGGATGTCCCCGGCCTCGAGCGTCATATACGTGCCGCTGTCGCAGCCGCGGCGGCGGGTGGTGAGCTCCACCTCGCTCACGGCGGAGATCGCGGCCAGCGCCTCGCCGCGGAAGCCCATCGTGCCGATGGCCTCGAGGCCCGCCTCGTCGTGCAGCTTGGAGGTGGCGTGGCGCAGGAAGGCGACGCCCGCGTCCTCGGGGAGCATGCCCTTGCCGTCGTCGGCCACGCGGATATAGGTCGCGCCGCCGTCCTTGAACTCGACGGTCACGGCGCGGGCCCCGGCGTCGAAGGCGTTCTCCATCAGCTCCTTGACGACGGAGGCGGGGCGCTCGACCACCTCGCCGGCGGCGATCAGATCGGCCACATGCGGGGAGAGGATGTTGATCTCTGACATAAGCATTTACCTCAAAAAAACCTGTGGGCTTGCAAAATACTTTTTTCCATTATACCGCGTTTTCGCCGAAACTTCCACCCCGATTCTGCGGAAAAAAGCGCCCGTTTATACACGCTGAAACTGCCGCGCCCCGGTTGCGCCGCGACAAAAAACTCCGCTTCAAACGAAGCGGAGTTTTTGCGCTGCAAGATAAACTTACTTGAGCTCGACGGCGGCGCCGACGGCCTCGAGCTTGGCCTTGAGGGCCTCGGCGTCTTCCTTGGAAACGCCTTCCTTGATCTTGGCGGGCACGCCCTCGACCAGAGCCTTGGCGTCGGCCAGGCCCAGACCGGTGATGGCGCGGACTTCCTTGATGACCTTGATCTTCTCGGCGCCGAAGCTGGTCATGACGACGTCGAACTCGGTCTTCTCTTCCTCGACGGGGCCGGCGGCGGCGACGGCGGGGCCGGCGGCCACGGCGGCGGCGGAAACGCCGAAGGTGTCCTCAAGGGCGTGGACGAGCTCGCTGAGCTCCAGAACGGTCAGGCCCTTGATCTCCTCGATCATAGCGGTGATTTTTTCGCTCATTTTAATTTTCCTCCAAATTGTTTTTTCTTGCTGCGATCATTCCGCAGCGGCTTCGGGAGCGGCGGACTCGAGAGAGCCGCCCTTCTGCTCCAGGATCTGGCCGAGGCAGACGGCCAGGCCGGTGATGGGCGCGATCATGGTGCCCAGCACCTTCGCGTACAGCGCGTCCTTGGAGGGCAGCGCCGCGATCTCCGCGATCTCGGACTCGCTCAGGATCTGACCGTCCATAAAGGCGGCCTTGATGTTGAAGCGGTCGTTGAGCTTCTTGGAATAATCGCTGATAATACGGAAAGGCGCGATGGGATCGCCCGCGGTGGTAGCCAGAGAGGTCGTGCCGTTGAGCACTTCGTCCAGACCGCTCATTCCGAGCTTGTCCAGAGCCTTTCTGGTCAGGGTGTTCTTGACGACCGTGTAGTCGATGCCTTCCTTGCGCATTTCGGCGCGCAGAGCGGTATCCTCGAGGACCGTGATGCCACGGTA
>JAILNC010000024.1 GCA_024691985.1 Oscillospiraceae bacterium
GGCTGCGCCGCGACCTCGGGCTGCGCGGAAGGCGCGGGCTGTTCGGCGGGCGCGGCCGCGGGAGCCCCGCAGGCGCAGAGCGTGAGGCAGAGACTCAGCGCCAGAAGCAGAGAAAGCAGGTTCTTTTTCATGTTCGATTTCCTCCCTGGGTATTATCAGATTTGGCTGCGGGAATATACGGCCTTGGCGCTGACGCCGGGCAGGCGGCCGAGCTTGCCGGTCAGCGCGTTGATGGCGTCCATCGGGGCGTCGAGCGCCAGACAGATGATGCTCACGCCCTTCTCCCGGTAGGGGATGCCCATGCGCCCGAGGATGCAGGACGCGTAGTCGTGCAGCAGGGCGTTGAGCGCCTCGACCGAGTCGGGCTCCTCCACGAGGATCGAGACGGCGGCGATACGGTTCTCCATTAAACTTTTCCTTTCCCGACAAAACAAAAAACACCATGCCGGAAGGCATGGCGCAGATATCCCGCAGCGTGTCCTTCCGCCTCAAGCATTCCGTTTCGGCGTCAGTAATGGTCATTTGGCGAGCCTCGCCGCAAGAGCTTCTCACGGCTCGGGTCGAGGTCATTGTACACAGGCCGGAGGCGTTTGTCAACAAGGCGGAGAAAACTTTGTCAGAAAATTAGCAAATTAGCATTGTCTAACCGGGGCATCCTATAGTATTATATCCATACAGTTGGCATTATTCTGTCAAAGTATTTCTCTGTCAAAATCCACTTGAGAGGAAGGACGCATGCTATCATGATGATGATGGAAGGTAATGATCTGAAATTCATCGACTCTGTTCTGGAGAAGTATGGCAACGACAAGACGAAGATCATCGCGATCATGCAGGACGTACAGGAGCGCTACCGCTACCTGCCGAAGGACGCGCTGGAGTATATCGCCGGAAAGGTCGGCATGAGCGAGTCCAAGCTCTACGGTGTCGCGACCTTCTACGGGAACTTCTCGCTGAACGCCAAGGGCAAGTACGTCATGAAGGTCTGCCGCGGGACGGCCTGCCATGTGCGCAAGAGCAGCACGGTCCTGCAGGCTCTCTACGACGCCACCGGCACGAGCGAGACCGACCCCAACTCCGACGACGGCCTGTTCACGCTGGAGATCGTCTCTTGTCTGGGCGCCTGCGGTCTGAGCCCCGTCGTCATGGTCAATGACACCGTGCACGCCGCCATGACGCCTGAGAAGGCCAGAGCACTGGTCGAACAGCTGAGAGAGGAGGGCTGAACCATGCGGGAAAGGATCAAAAATCTCGAGGAGTTTCGTGCTCTTCAGGAGAAATTCATCAAGGCGCGCGCCTGCGAGAAGCGCAAGGTGCTCGTCTGCTGCGGCACCGGCTGCGCCGCGGGCGGGAACCTCGCGGTGTATGAGGAGCTGAAAAAGCAGATGGCCGAGCACGGCGCCGCGTTCGAGGTCTCCCTCAACGACAACTGCGGCGGCGACGCCACGGGCATCAAGAAATCCGGCTGCCACGGCTTCTGCGAGATGGGCCCCCTGGTGCGCATCGAGCCGGAAGGCTGGCTGTACACGAAGGTCAAGGCCGCCGACGTCGCCGAGATCGTGGACAAGACCATCCTCGGCGGGGAGTTCATCGAGCGCCTGGGCTATCACCAGAACGGCGAGCTCTACAAGCGGCAGGAGGACATCCCCTTCTACAAGAAGCAGACCCGCCGCGTGCTGGAGCACTGCGGCCACATCGACGCGGAGAGCATCGAGGAATACTTCTCCATCGGCGGCTACTCGGCCCTGTGCAAGGCTCTGTTCGAGATGAGCGGCGAGGAGGTCATCGCGGAGGTCTCCGCCTCCGGGCTGCGCGGCCGCGGCGGCGCGGGCTTCCCGACCGGTAAGAAGTGGGCCCAGGTCGCGGCCCACACCGAGGAGCCCGTCAAGTTCATCGTCTGCAACGGCGACGAGGGCGACCCCGGCGCGTTCATGGACCGCTCCTGCATGGAGGGCGATCCCCACAAGATCCTCGAGGGCATGATCATCGCGGGCGTGGCCACGGGCTCCACCGAGGGCTACATCTACGTGCGCGCGGAGTACCCGCTGGCGGTGTCGCGTCTGAGCATCGCCATCAAGCAGGCCGAGGAGTACGGCATCACCGGCGACGATATCCTCGGCAGCGGCAAGAGCTTCCACATGCACATAAACAGGGGCGCCGGCGCCTTCGTCTGCGGCGAGGGCTCGGCCATGACCGCCTCGATCGAGGGCAACCGCGGCATGCCGCGCACCAAGCCCCCGCGCAGCGTGGACAAGGGCCTGTTCGGCAAGCCGACCTGCCTCAACAACGTCGAGACCTTTGCCAACGTCCCCGACATCATCACCAAGGGCGCGGCCTGGTTCCGCTCCGTCGGCACGGAGAACAGCCCCGGCACGAAGGCCTTCGCGCTCACCGGCAACGTGGTGAACACCGGCCTGATCGAGGTCCCCATGGGCACGACGCTGCGCCAGGTGGTCTACGACATCGGCGGCGGCATCAAGAACGGCAAGAAGTTCAAGGCCGTGCAGATCGGCGGCCCCTCCGGCGGCTGCCTGACCGAGGAGCACCTCGACCTGCCGATGGACTTCGACTCGCTCAAGAAGGTCGGCGCGATCATCGGCTCCGGCGGTCTGGTCGTCATGGACGAGGACAGCTGCATGGTCAACATCGCCCAGTTCTTTATGAACTTCATCTGCGAGGAGTCCTGCGGCAAGTGCACCCCCTGCCGTGAGGGCACCACCCGCATGAACGAGATCCTGACCCGCATCACCCACGGCAGCGGGAAGATGAGCGATATCGACGAGCTGAGAAGCCTCGCCAAAATGATCCAGGTCTCCTCCCTCTGCGGTCTGGGCAAGACGGCCCCCAACCCCGTGCTCTCCACGCTGCAGAACTTCGAGGAGGAGTATATCGAGCATATCCGGGACAAGCGCTGCCACTGCGGCACCTGCAAGGCGCTGGCGCAGTTCGTGATCACCGACAAGTGCATCGGCTGCACCAAGTGCGCGCGCAACTGCCCGGTCAACGCCATCACCGGCACCGTGCGGCACAAGCACGAGATCGATCCGACCAAGTGCATCAAGTGCGGGACCTGCAAGGACAACTGCCCGGTCGGCGCTATCAAGGAGGGATAAGGCATGGCAGACAAGAAAATGATCATCGACGGGATCGAATGCCCGTTCACCAACGAACGCAATGTTCTGGAGGTCGCCCGCAAAAACGGGATCGACATCCCCTCGCTGTGCTACTGTGAGAACCTCTCCATCTACGGCGGCTGCCGTCTGTGTCTGGTGGAGAACGAGAAGGGCGTGCTCGACGCCGCCTGCTCCATGCAGCCGCGCAACGGTCTGGTCGTCTACACGCACTCCAAAAAGGTGCTGGAGAGCCGCCACACCACCCTGCAGCTGCTGATGAACAGCCACCGGGCCGAGTGCCTGACCTGCGAGGAGAGCGGCCACTGCAAGCTGCAGGAGTACGCCCACCGCTACAACGTCAACGAACCGCGCTTCGACGAGAACACCTATTCCAAAGCGCCGCTCGACGTCTCCTCCCCCTGCATCACCCGCGACCCCTCCAAGTGCATCCTCTGCGGCCTGTGCGTGCGCATGTGCGCCGAGGTGCAGAACATCGGCGCGATCGACTTCTCCAAGCGCGGCAAGAAGGCCGTCGTCGGCCCCGGCTTCGGCAAGATGCTCATCGACACGGGCTGCGTCGGCTGCGGCCAGTGCGCGGCGGTCTGCCCCACCGGCGCCATCACCATCAACCGCCAGATCCCGAAGATGTGGGACATGCTCAACGACCCGAAGAAGCGCGTCGTCGTGCAGTACGCGCCCAGCGTGCGCGTTGGCCTGGCCGAGGTCTTCGGCATGCCCGCCAACGTCCCCGTCACCGGCAAGCTGGTCACGGCGCTCAAGCGCCTCGGCGCGGACGTGGTGTACGACACCAACCTCACCGCGGACCTGACGATCATGGAGGAGAGCGCGGAGTTTCTCGAAAAGGTCAAGTCCGGCGCGAAGCTGCCCATGTTCACCTCCTGCTGCCCCGGCTGGATCCAGCACGTGGAGAAGGCGCACCCGCATCTGATGCCCCAGGTCTCCACCTGCGGCAGCCCCATGGAGATGTTCGGCGCGCTGATCCGCCAGCAGTTCAAGGATGAGGACGTCTACTCCGTCGCGATCATGCCCTGCACCGCCAAGAAGTTCGAGGCCCAGCGCCCCGAGCTCGAGAAGGACGGCAAGCGCCTGATCGACCTGGTCCTCACGACGGACGAGCTCGCACGCCTGATCAAGGCCGCCGGCATCGACTTTGCCAATCTCCCGGATTCCGAGCCCGACAGCCCCCTCGGCGAGTACACCGGCGCGGGCGTGATCTTCGGCGTCACCGGCGGCGTCACCGAGGCGGTCATCCGCCGCGTGCTGGACGACGCCTCGCCCGACACGCTCAAGACGATCGCGGAGTGCGGCGTGCGCGGCCTGCAGGGCATCAAGGCCTTCACCGTGACGGCGGGCGATCTGAGCATCCGCATCGCGGTCGCCAACGGCCTCGGCAACGCCGACAAGCTGATCGAGAAGGTCGAGAGCGGCGAGGAGCAATTTGACTTCATTGAGGTCATGGCCTGCCCCAACGGCTGCATCGGCGGTGGCGGACAGCCCCCCGCCTCCAACGCGCGCAAGGCCGAGCGCTGCGAGGCCATCTTCCGCGCGGACGACGACTGCGCGCTCAAGATCCCGCAGCAGAACCCGGATCTCGCCTACGTCTATGACGAGCTGCTCAAGGGCCGCGCCCACGAGCTGCTCCACATCCACTACCCCCTGCACGGTCACCACGAATAAGTGCGGGACGGTTCTAAAAGGTTCTAAAAGAACACAGAGGCCGAAGCGCTCAGCGCTTCGGCCTCTGTGTTCTTGCTGCCGTTGTTACGGCTGGACGGCGGTGTATTCCGTCACGTTCAGCACCGTCTCCCCGTCGATCTGCGCCGCGCAGGGGCGGGAGAAGCGCACCTTGATCTCGTTGCCGATGAAGATCTTGATGATGTCCTTCTTCGCCACATGCTCGCCCTTGAAGATGGAGGGGAAGGCGATCAGCGCCTTGAGCTTGGAGCGGCAGTGATAGACCACCACGCTCAGCTTGCCGGAGGCGCGGTCCTGGTCCGGGGCCATCATCATGCCGCCGCCGTAGAACCGGCCCTTCATCGTCGGCGCGATCCAGACATTGTCGAATTCGTGCTTCACCCCGTCGACCGTGATCTCCGCGTGACAGGGTTTAAAGTGGAACAGCAGGCCCTTGATGGCGATCCCGGAGTAGTTGATCTCCTCCTTGGGGTTCTTCTCCTTGATCTGATCGGCCACCTCGCAGCAGTAGCCGTCGATTCCGAAGCCCATGTTGTTGATGAACAGCTTTTCAAGGCCGTTGACATACACGGTGGGGAGGGCGGAGAGATAGGGATTGATCAGCACCTCTTCCCCCGGCTGCCTGCCGATGTCCTTCAGAAAATCGTTGCCGGTCCCGCAGCCGAGCAGATAGATGTTGTTCTTGATCTCCGTGCCCCTGACGGCGTTGATGAAGTAGTTCAGGGTGCCGTCGCCCCCGACGAGGACGACCTCGTCCTCCGGGGCGAGCTTCTGCAGATACGCCGGATAATCCATGCCGACCGCGTCCACCAGCTCCGTGCCCTCTGCCACCTGGGGCCGGATGCCGTTATTGGCCAGAGAATTATAGAGATAGTATTTCATGTTCTCCCTCCGATTTGTATTTTTCTGTTTATTTCTATAACAGACCCAGCACGATCAGAAGCTCTCCGATCGAGTAGGTGAGCATGACGAGAAAATGCGTTTTCAGACGGCCGTCCTTCTTGAAGCGGACAAAGAACAGGGCCGTATCGGAAACGAAGAACAGCGCCGCGCCGATCGCCGTGGTGAGGGTGGCGGCCGTGGGATTGCTGACGCAGCGGAAGATGGCGAAGCAGTTCATGGCGCCGTTGATGAGCAGGTAGAGGAACATCGGGTAGAACAGCGCCTTCGGCAGATGCGGCTTCAGCTTTGAAAAGATGAAGGCCACGGCCGCCGCGAAGAACGCCGCCAGCAAAACGATCAGCGGGACGGGGATCCTGGAGAAGACCACGTCGGGCCAGTATCCGGCGATAAAGAACGCATGGCTGATCATAAAGGCGATGCCGCCGGCCGTGAACCACTTGATGCCCTTGG
This sequence comes from Oscillospiraceae bacterium, assembly GCA_024691985.1. Taxonomy (GTDB): domain Bacteria; phylum Bacillota; class Clostridia; order Oscillospirales; family Oscillospiraceae; genus Limivicinus. Next base: position 6,183 of record JAILNC010000024.1, read on the forward strand.
GCATCAGCAGCACGTCGCCGAGCCAGCTGAAGAACAGGGCGAGGATGACGGCCGCCGCCGGAGAGCGGGCCGCCAGCACGTAGAAGCCGAGCAGGCTCAGCAGAAGAAAGGGCTTGGTGATGTTGCGGAGTTTCGTCTCCTTTTTGAGAGACGCGTAGAGATGGACGGTAGTTGAAAGAATAAAGATCGCCAGAAAAACGTATTTCATAAATCGGCCTCCGAACGGAGCAGTTCATTTGCGATGGATCATTGTACAAAAGGGATAGCCCTGTGAAGAAACACCCATCCGGGGGATGGGTGTTTCTCCGTGCGGTACGCGCGCGTTTACGGATTTGGCGCACGCGATGCCGGGGCTGCTCAGAAGAACACGCCCGGGACGTCGAGGACCAGGTCGCTCGTCGGGAAGCTGCAGCAGGGGTGGATGTAGCCGTAGTGCTTGTCGGCCCAGCGGCGCAGCTCATTCTCCTGCGGGATGAACACCGTGCCCTCCAACAGACGGGAGCGGCACCAGCCGCACTCGCCCGCGCGGCAGCGGGACGGGGCCTTGATGCCCGCGCGCTCGACGGCGACGAGCACCGGCTCGTCGGCGGAGGCCGGGATCGTCCACTCCTGCGGGCCCTGCTTCACCTTGATGGTGAAGGTCTTGCCTTTGCACTCCGCCGGGTAGCCCTCGCACTCCCACGGCGTCTTGGTGACGTCGATGAGCTTGCGGCGGAAGAGGCGCTCCGGCAGGCCGAGCTTGGCGATCTCGGGCTTGAGGAAACGGTACATGGCCTCGGGGCCGCAGAGGTAGACGGAGAACTCGCCCTCGGCGGGGGCGTACTTCTTGATCAGCTCCGCGGTGATAAAGCCGGACTCGAAGCCCGCCTTCTCCTCCTCGGAGAGGACGTGGACGACCTTGAACTTCGGGCAGGCGGCCGCGATCTCGTCCAGCTCCTTGCGGAAGAGGATGTTGTCCTCGGTGCGGGAGCCGAAGAGCAGCGTCAGGTTGAAGTCCTCGATCCCGTCGCGGATCGCATAGGCCAGGGACAGGAAGGGGGTGATGCCGGAGCCGCCGGCGAGACCGACGACGGTCTTCGCGTCGCGCAGCTTCTCATAGTAGAAGAAGCCCTGCGGGCCGGAGGCGACGAGCTTGTCGCCCGGCTTTTTCTCGGCGAGCAGACGGTCGGCCACGAAGCCGCCGGGATTGGCGCGCACCGTGATGGCGTACTTGCCGGCCAGCGCCTCCTTCGGCGACAGGCACAGCGAGTAGGAGCGGGTCACGAAGCTGCCGTCCAGCGGGAGCTTGAGGGAGATGTACTGGCCGGCGCGGAAATAGGGCAGGGGCGCGCCGTCCGCGCGCTTGAGGACGAAGGTCTTGGCCTGGGCGCCGCCGCGGTCGATGACCTCGTCGATGACCAGCTCCAGATAATCCGGGTGCAGGGCCTTCGCGTTCTCGTTGATCGGGAAGACGCCGTTGACCTCGTTGGCGGGCGCGGCCTGGATGGCCTCCTCGCGGACCTTCGCCATGGTCGCGAATTTCATCATGTCGATCCGCGGGTCCGCGCTGACTTTAATGTTCAGGTTTGCCATTATGCCTTCCCTCCTTCTTCCTTCCATTTTTTCATATCCAGCGCCGCGTTGAGTGCCATCAGCCTGCCGCAGATCATGGAGGCGGCATAGCCGTCGCCGCGCGGGCCGGCCGCGCCGATGGGACGCATGCCCTTGATCGGGTAGTCGTAGGCGATCATCTGCATACGGGCCATCATGCCGTCCCAGTCTCTGGGCTCATAGCCGTACACGCCGCCCTCCGGCACGCCCAGGTAGCGGGCGAAGGTCCAGGGCGAGGCGATCTCGATCTCCTCGATGTGGCCGGAGAGGTCGACGCCGAGCTTCTCCTTCAGGTTCGCGAGCATCTTGTCGACGCCGGCCTCCTTGAATTTGAAGTAGTCCTCCTGCTTGAGGTCGTTCCAGTCGACCGGGGAGCCGAAGGTGGTGAAGGCGCAGACGCAGGTGCCGGGAGGCGAGAACTCGGGATGGGCGATGTTGTAGCAGTTGAAGATCGAGAAGTTGTTGGTCTTCATGCCGCCCATGATGCCGGCGTACTCGGTCGGGGAGTCGCAGGAGCCGGGCAGGAAGATGGTGTAGTCGTGGATGCCGAGCTCCTCGGGCGTGCAGTCCATGCAGAAGTAAGCGGTGTACATGCGGCCGCCGATCTTCCTGTCGCGGGCGGCGACGAGCTTCTTCTCGCGTTCGGGCACGAGCTCCTTCGGCATCATCTTGCCGTAGATGATGTCGGGGTTGATGTTGGCGAGGACGTAATGGCAGTCGACGACGCCCAGGTTGGTCCTGACGCCGCAGCAGTATTCGCCGCGGAAGAGGAACTCCTCGGCGCGGCAGTTGAACCAGATCTCGCCGCCGAGCTCACGGAAGCGCTCGACCATGGCGGTGGCCAGCTCGTGCGAGGTGTGCTTGAGGATATAAGCGCCGCGCGAGGTGTACTTGTGGACCATCGCGGCGTAGTGGATGAAGGCCAGATGCTCCATGTCGACGCCCAGGTAGCTCCAGTAGGTGGAGAGGATGTCCTGGCATCTGTCGGGCAGCTCGAGCGCGTCGAAGACCTCCTGCGTGCTGTAGGCGCCGGTCTTGAGCATGTTGGCGTAGGTCGTGCCGAGGATGTTCTTGTCGGGATTGCCGCGGGAGGCGGTGATGTAGGCGATGCCGTCCAGCACCTCCTGGAACAGGTCGAAGAGCTGGACCATCTTCTCGCGGGAGCCGGGGACATAGAACTCCATCTTGTCGATGAAGGCGTCGATGCCGGCGGGCATGGTCACGTCCATCGGGCTGCCGTCGCGGTAGGTGGAGACGCAGCGGAAGCATTCCCCGACCTCGAGGAACTCGGCCTTGACACCGTAGTCGGCCATCATGTTGCGCACGTCGCCGGGGTTGTCCGCGGGGCCGTAGTCGCACAGCTCATGCAGGGAGGGGTCGACCTCGAAGCGGCCGCGCACGAAGCTGGTGGCGGCGCCGCCCGGGAGGTTGTGCTGTTCGATCAGCAGGGTCTTGAACCCGAGCAGCTGGCTCTGCAGAGCAGCGGACATACCGGCGTTGCCGGCGCCGACGACGACAACGTCAAATTTGGGCATTTGTACATTCCTCCTTTTTGTTTGTGTGATCGGGCGGACCGGGACGCGGCCCGCCCGCTGGCCTATTTCTTGCTCCTTGCCGCGAGCATCGCCTTGTAGGCCGCGATCGCGGCCTGCATATCCTCAGTCCCGCAGCAGTAGGTGGACTGCGCCTGCTCGAAGATCCGGCCGGCGTAGAGGCCGCCCTCGTCCGTGAGGTTGACGCCCTTCTTGGCGAAGCGGACGGCCGCGGCGGGGCTGCGCGCGATGGTCTTGGCCATCTTCATGGCCCGCGCCTCGAGCTCCTCGAGGGGGACGACGACCTCGACCAGGCCGATGCGCAGCGCCTCCTGCGCGTCGACCTCTTCCCCGGCGAGGATCATGCGCTTGGCCTGCCCCATGCCCACGAGCCGTGTCAGGCGCGAGGTGCCGCCCATATCCGGCGAGAGGCCGAGCTGCACCTCCGGCAGGGAGAAGCGCGCGCCCTCCGCCGCGATGCGGATGTCCGCGCCGAGGATGAACTCCAGCCCCGAGCCGGTGCACAGGCCCTGCACGGCGGCGATGACGGGGTAGTTCTGCTCCTGCCAGAAGCCGTAGATCCGCTGCAGCCAGGGCAGCTTCTCCAGCACGTAGGCGGAGCTGACGCCCTGCAGGTAGTTCAGGTCGATGCCCGCGGAGAAGCACTTGCCGTTGGCCTTGATGACGAGACAGCGGATGCCCTCCTGCGCGGCGATAAAGTCCTCGACCTCGCCGAGCTCCACATAGAAGCCCGCCTCAAAGATATTGTAGGGCGGCCGGTTCAGCGTCAGGACGCCGACGCCCTTCTCCAGAGAAAACAGAAAATATTTCCCCTCAAACATGTCGTATCCTCCGATCAAGATGTTTGCCCGGACCGGGGCGGCTTACAGCCCGAATTTCTCCTTGAACATCGCGCTGAGCGCCTTGCGGTCGGCCTTGCCGGCAGCGGTGCGCGGCAGCTCCTTGATGAACTCGAAGGCGATGGGGATCTTGTAGGGGGCCAGGGACTGGCGCAGGTACTGCTCCGCCTCCTCGGCCGTCATCTCCACGCCCTCCTTGAGCACCGTGTAGAGCACGGGGGCCTCGCCCTTCTTCGGGTGGGTGATGCCGACGGCGCAGGCCTCCTTGACCTTCGGGTTGGCAAACATGGCCTCGTCGATCTCTCGCGGGAAGACGTTGAAGCCGTTGACGATGATCATGTCCTTCTTGCGGTCCTTGATGAAGATGAAGCCGTCCTCGTCCATCATCACGACGTCGGCCGTGTACAGCCAGCCGTTGCGGATCGTGGCCGCGGTGGCCTCCGGATTCTCCCAGTACTTCTCCATGACCTGCGGGCCGCGGCAGATCAGCTCGCCCGTCTGGCCCAGCGGCACGGGGGTGATCCCGTCGACCGCGTCGACGACGACCAGGTCGGTATCCGGCACGGCGACGCCGACGGAGCCGGCCTTGCGCACGTGCATCGGGTTGATCGTCAGGATGTTGGAGGTCTCGGACATGCCGTAGCCCTCGACGATCGTGGCGCCGGTCTTGGCCTCGAGCTGCTCCATGACGGCCACGGGGCAGGGAGCCGAGCCGCAGAAGATGCCCTTGAGCGAGGAGATGTCCGCCTCGCCGGCCTGGACCTGCGGGGTGTTGAGCAGGCCGATGAGCATCGCCGGAACGGCCGCGAAGATGTTGGGCTTGTTCTTGACGATCTCGGCGAGCAGGGCGTCGGGCTTGGGCTGCGGGACGACGATGATCGTGCCGCCGTTGGTCATCGTGATGCCCACGTTGGCGTTGAAGCCGTAGACGTGGTTGAGCGGGATCGCGGCGAGGGTGACAATCTGGTCCTTGGGGACGATCGTGTAGCTGCGGGTCGTCCACAGGGCGGTGCGGTAGCCCATCGAGTAGACCATCTTGTTGGTCAGCACGCAGCCCTTGGGGATGCCGGTGGTGCCGCCGGTGTACTGCAGACGGATCGGGTCGTCCATCGAGATCTCGATGTCGGGCTCGGTGTTGGGATGGGTGCCGACGAGCTGGTTGAAGTCGTACAGGCCCTCGACCTGCGGCAGCTCGACCGCGCCGGAGGGAAGCTGGAAGGCGATGACGCGCTTGACGGCGCAGTCGGGGTTCTGCAGCATGGCGATCGCCTTCGGGGCGAAAGCGGCCATGACCACGACGGTCTCCGCGCCGCTGTCGTTGAACTGGCCGGTCAGCTCGGGAACGGTGTAGAGCGGGTTGGCCGGGACTTCGATCGCGCCGATCTTCCACACGGCGTGCATGGCCAGCAGGTACTGCGGCACGTTCGGAGACATGATCGCCACGCGGTCGCCCTTCTTGACGCCGAGGTCGAGGAAGGCGTTGGCCAGGCGGCGGGCCACGTCGTTGCAGTAGCCGTAGGGGAGAACGAGCTTGCCGAGCACCGCGTAGGGCTTGCCGGGATTCGTCTCCGCCCAGTGGTTGAACCACCACTTGCAGGGCTTGTCCTCATACTCGATCTTCTCGGGGATCTCCGGGTCGTACTGCGCGCGCGCCAGGGCCGCGTTTTTGGCCGCGACT
>JAILNC010000025.1 GCA_024691985.1 Oscillospiraceae bacterium
TGCTCCGGCGGCTGTGGCGCTGAGGGAGCTTGCCCCGCTCGCGGTCCCGGGGCTCGTGCTGCTGGGGATGCTCACGGCGCGGCGGAGCGGGGCCGACGTCTATGAGGCCCTGTGCGCGGGGGCGAAGAAGGGACTGGAGACGGCGCTCTCGATCGCGCCCGCCCTGCTCGCGCTCTTCCCCGCCGTGTGGCTGCTGCGGGCCTCGGGCCTGCCGGAGCTGCTCGGAAAGCTGCTCGACCCGCTGCTCTCGCGCCTCGGCATCCCCGGGGAGACGGCCCTGCTCCTGCTGCTGCGGCCCCTGTCGGGCAGCGGCGCGCTCTCCGCCGCGGCGGATATCATCGCGCAGGCGGGGCCGGACTCCCTCGTCGGGCGCACCGCCGCCGTGATGCTCGGCTCGAGCGAGACGACCTTCTATGTCGTCGCGGTCTATTTCTCCGCGGCGGGCGTGAAGGAGAGCCGCTGGGCCATCCCCGCGGCCCTCTGCGCGGATCTCGCCTGCTGGCTCTCCGCGGCGTGGGTGTGCAGGTGGTTGTGGGGATAACGAAACCCCGCGGCTTTTGCCGCGGGGCTTCGTTGTCCAGTGTGGAGTGTGGAGCGTGGAGCTGCGGAGCTGCGGAGCGCCTGCTGCGCAATTATAATCGTCCGCTTCGCGGACACATTATCTTCACTCTTCGCTCTTCACTCTTCGCTCTTCACTCTTCACTCTCTTCCCACGTCCGCTCGCTGATGATGTAGCGCGGGCGCTGCTTGGTCTCCATGTAGATCTTGCCGATATACTCGGCGATGACGCCGAGGCACATCATCTGCACGCCGCTGACGAAGCAGAGGATGCAGGTCATGCTCGCCCAGCCGGCGACCGCCTTGCCGCACAGCGCCGTGATCAGCGCCCAGAGGCAGAACAGGAAGCTCACCACCGCGACGAAGAGGCCGAGGCCGAAGATCAGCCGCAGGGGCTTGACCGAGAGGCTCGTGATCCCGTCCACCGCGAGGCCGAGCATCTTCTTGAGCGGATAGTGGCTCTCGCCCGCCAGGCGCTCGGCGCGGGAGTAGCTGACGGAGGTGGACTTGAAGCCCACCAGCGGCACCATGCCGCGCAGATAGAGGTTGACCTCCTTGAAATTCGCGAACTCCTTCAATACCCGCGCGCTGATCAGGCGGTAGTCGGCGTGGTTGAACACGACCTCCGCCCCCATGGCCGCGAGGAATTTGTAGAAGCCCTCGGCCGTGAAGCGCTTGAAGAAGGTGTCGGTCTCCCGGCTCGAGCGCACGCCGTAGACGATCTCGCAGCCGTCGAGGTAGGCGTCGACCATCGCGTCCATGGCGTTGATGTCGTCCTGGCCGTCGCAGTCGATGGAGATGGTGATGTCGCACTTGTCGCGCGCCTCCATCAGCCCCGCCAGCACCGCGTTCTGGTGGCCGCGGTTGCGGCTCTGGCTGATGCCGATATAGTGCTCGTCCGACGCGGCGAGCTCTTTGATGATCTCCCAGGTGCGGTCGCGGCTGCCGTCGTTGACGAAGAGGACGCGGCTGTCCTCCGCGATCTTGCCCGCGGCGGCGAGGTCCAGCAGCTTCTGCCGGAACAGCGGCGCGGTGATCGGCAGGACCTCCTGCTCGTTGTAACAGGGGATGACGATGAACAGTCTCGGGGTCATGTGCTGCTCCTTTCCCCGCCCGTGAAGCCCAGGGCGGCGAAGACGATGAAGATGGGGATGATCGAATAGTGGTAGCGGTTGGAGACCTCCACCCCCATGTGCGCGAGGGTCAGCCCCAGCGCAAACAGCGGCAGAAGCTGCCAGGCCCCCAGCCGACGTGAGCGGAAGCGTTCCCTCAGCCCGGCGAGCATCGCGAAGAACACGCCGTAATAGAACACGTTGCAGACGCCCATGCACAGCTTGTAAAAGCCCTCGGGCCGGGTAAAGCGGTAGGTGTAGCCGCCAAGCTCGTCGTTGCCGAGGAAGGCGATCAGCTTCGAGCGAAACAGCCGCCCGAAATCGATGCCCGAGGCGAGGCGCTCCTTCAAATGCGGGAGCATGCTGCTCTGCGCCTCGGAGGTGGTCATGCCCTGCTCGAGATAGGAGAAGAGCAGGTCCATGTCCTCGGCGCTCCACTGGCCCTGCGTCTGCTCGTTGAAGCCGACGTAGATGTTGTAGACCGGGACCGCCGCGGGCTCCATGCCGAGTCTGTCCTCCACATGCCTGTCCCAGAGCTTCCCGCCGAGGGTGTACACGCACAGCAGCGCCAGCAGCGCGAGTCCCCAGCGCATCCACAGTTCCCTGGAGCGCACGGCGTCCCCCCGCAGGAAGACGAGCCAGAGCACCAGCGCGATCAGCAGGATCGCCGCGATGGGGCGCACGGTGTTCACCGCGCACAGCAGAAGGCCCAGCGTGAGTCCCCAGAGCGCCGCCGAAAGCGGCCCGCCCTCCCCGCGCTGCCAGCGGCCGTCCAGACGCAGCAGCAGCCGGAACAGCAGCAGGAGCAGGCAGGTGTACAGCGGCTCGGAGAAGACCAGGGAGTTGAGCATGAGCTTGCAGGGGCACACGGCCCAGAGCAGGGCGGCGAGCAGCGCCGTCTCCTCCGACGCAAATTCCCTTGTGATCAGGTAAAGCAGCAGGCAGCTCAGGCTCGTCAAGAGCACGTTCACGACCGTGACCGCGAGCACCGAGGGGCCGAAGAGCTTCACGAAGACGCTCAGAAAGCTGGCCGTGCCGAGGATGTGGGGGTACATGGCGATGTACCAGGCGTAGGGGATCTCGCTCCCGTCGGCCAGGGCGCAGGCGACGTCCCAGTAGGTCTTGTAGTCGCTGAAGGGGTCGATGCGCACGCTCAGCACCCACACGAGGTTTACGGCAAAGCACAGCCCCGTCACCGCCAGGGCGGCGCGCAGGCCGCCGCGCAGCGCGGGCAGACGCCCCCGGCGGCGCAGCA
>JAILNC010000041.1 GCA_024691985.1 Oscillospiraceae bacterium
TGGGGAGTACGAAGCGTGGATGCGCGCCTTCTGCAAGCGGAAATACAACTCCGGCTTTGCAAGGGAAATGAGCCGGTCTGTCGCGGAGTATCTGAAGCAATACGACTCGCAGCAACAGGATCCCGCGATACGAAGATGAACAGGAAGGCATGGATATCGAGGAGGCCAGCGCCTGTGCCGCGCTCGTCAATGCCCGATACAGTATACCGTATCACATGGCGCCGGGCAAGCGGTTCGACGCCGGCCGGGCGGCGCAGTTGGACGGGCCCGTCAGGGTCTCCAGCAGGCGGCCCACATGGCGCGTCTCGAAGAACATGTCCTTCTTCGCGAGCACGATGATCGCGGTGGCGGCGATGACGACGGCGGTCTCCACGCACTTCGTCTCTGGCGTCATGGCGATCTTCTCCTGCATGAAGTTGACGAACAGATGGAACACCATGCAGGCGAGTATGGAGCGGTCGCTGGCCAGATAGACCCAGGTGATGATGAAGCCCAGCGGGATGCCGCTGACGAAGAAGTTGACCACATACAGGGGGTTGACCATGAGACCGGCCTGGTAGGTGCCTTTGATGAAAATCAGCGGCAGATGCCACAGCGACCACAGCGCGCCGAAGATCATAGACTCCCAAAACCAGTTCATGTACTCGCCGATGGAATCCTCACAATAACCCTTCCAGCCCACCTCCTCGATGATGGAGGCCGCCAGAATCGTGATCAGGGCGCTGCCGACGCCGACGCCGGTGAAGGAGAAATCCTCAGTGAAGGCAAACTGATCAAGGGACTGCCCGAACAGCAGCGACAGGAGGATCGAGCAGACCACGATCACGGCGAACACGAGCACCGCCAGAAACACGTTGGCCCACTTGACCTTGTAAAAGCCGATCAGCTTGTTTTTCAGATCCCGCTTCAGCGCGTCCGACTTCGACAGCAGCACGAACAGGGTGGACACCACCGCCGGCGCGAGGAGGCCGACGGCCATCAGCGCAAAGCCGATGTTACCCGGGAGAAAGACGGCCGGGATCCAGAAGATCCAGGTGAAGAGATAGGCCAGCGCGAAGAACTTGACGGGTTTATACCTGTATCGGCTTGTTGGATTCTCACTCATTTTTCTGCCCCTCCCTGTCGTATGAACTGCCCGATAAAGCCCATGGTGCCCGGCGCGGCGCCCAGGAGCTTTTCCGCCGCGTCGATGAACACGTCCACATCAGCCCGGCTGAACTCTCCCTCGTCAAACAGACCGCTGCTGAGGATGAGCAGCATTCTGACCCGCTCCGGGATATGATTGCAGGCGAAGAGTCCGCACCGCACGCCCTCTTCCACCGCCTCGGACAGCAGCGGCACGATGGCCTCCAGAAGCTGAGAGCGGATCTTGTTGTGCATCAGAACGTTTTCCGGCCGTTTGAGCGCCTCCTCGATTGGCTGCTCGTCCTGATTCGGGCGCACGGACGCGATGATGCCGACGAGCTTCTGCGCGACCGGCAGCTCCGACGCCAGAACACCGCGGGCGGCTTCGGCCTCCTCTTCGATCATCCTGCCGATGACCGCCTCCAGCATCTGTTCCTTGCTCTGAAAATAATAGTAATACGTGCCCTTTGCGATGCCCGCTTCTTCGATGATCTGGTCCACGCTGGTGTTCTCGTAGCCCTGACTGAGAAACAGCCTGTACGCGATCTGAAGCAGTTCCTGCCTCCGCTTTTCACCTTTCTTCATAGTGCCGCCCCCAAATTCGACTATCGGTCGGTATTTAGTATATATCGGTGCTCTCCGTTTGTCAACAACAAAATCGACTGTCAGTCGAATTTGTTAAATGAAAGGAGCCCCAGGTTTCGACTCCCGCATGGGGATTGTGATAATCGACAATTTGCGTGTCGCTTTTTGTGACAGCCTACAGTTTTTTGTCAGGACAGCTTTGCCCTCTTTACGCAGGTTTGAGCCCGCGCTATAATGAGGCCAAGAAAAGTGGCACGCGTGTCGCTTTTACTGATACAAGGAAAGGAAGGGATTCTATGAAGAAAACAGAGAAGGATTTTGAACAGCTGGCTTCTTCCATCGTGGAACTCATCGGCGGAAAAGACAACATCGCCCACGCTGCGCACTGCATCACAAGGCTGCGTGTGACGCCCAAGGATGTCAGTCTGGTCAAGCTGGATGAAATCAAGAAGCTCGACGTCGCCGGCGCGCAGATGATCGGCGATCAGCTTCAGGTCATTATCGGCAACGATATCGAGGACGTGTACGACGCCTTCGTCAAGGTGACGGGCGTCGAGAGGACGGCCGCGATCGACGAGAATCTGGACGCCGATCTCGCCCCGAAAAAGAAAAGCGTCAAGGAAGTCCTGGGTTCGATCTTCCCGACCATCGTTGCCTGCGTGTTCCCGATCCTGCCGGCTCTGATCGCCTGCGGCATGATGCAGGCCTTCATCATGATCCTGGTCAATCTGAAGATACTCGCGGCGGATTCGCCGACGGTCGCGACCTTCACCTGGGTCTCCAACGTGGCGTTCTACTTCCTGCCGGTGCTGGTGGGCGCGGCCTCCGCGAAGAAGTTCAACGTCAAGATGGCCATGGGCATCCTCATGGGCTGCATCCTGCTGGCCCCGGAATTCGTGGAGCTCTGCAATGCGGGCATGGGCGCCACCATCCCGAATCCCGGCGGAGCTCCGACCGTTATCCCGGGCACGGGCAACGCCGGCTTCCTGTTCGGCATGCCGATTTATCCCGCGACCTATTCCAATACGATCCTGCCGGTCATCCTGTGCGTCTGGATCATGGGCTATCTGGAAAAGTTCTTTAACAGGATCTTCCCGAAGAGCGTCCGCATCGTGCTGACGCCGCTGTTTGAGATGCTGATCATGGTCCCGCTGGGGCTGCTGGTGGTCGCGCCGCTCGGCGCCCGTCTGTCCGTCCTGCTGATCGGTATCCTGATCTTCCTGTTCAGGACGCTCGGCCCGTTCGCGCCGGTGATTTTGACCGTCCTCATGCCGTTCATCGTTCTGACCGGCATGCATTTCAACCTCATGGCTGTCGCCATGGCCATGGCGCAGGTGGCGCAGAAGAACATCGTCACGCATCCGGCCCTGTTCCTGATGAACTTCACGCAGGGCGCCGCGTGCCTCGCGGTCGCGCTGAAGACGAAGAACGCGGAAAGAAAGGCCCTGGGCTTCTCGTCCGCCTTCTCGGACATGGTGCCGGGCATTTCCGAGCCGGGCCTGTACGGCATCACCCTGAAGTACAAGACCCCGATGATCGCCGCCATGATCGGCTCCGGCATCGCCGCGTTTATCGGCGGCCTGCTCAACCTCGGCTCCTACTCGGGCGGCCCCCCCAACCTGTTCACGCTGGCGCTGTTCATCAATCCCGCCAACGGCGACATGACGGATCTGCGCAACGCCATCCTCTGCATCGTCATCGGCGTGGTCCTCACCTTCATCCTTACCTTTATTCTCTACAAGGATGAAAAGGCGGACCAGCTCGACGCGAAAGGATAAGTCCGGCAATGGCAAGATTTCCCGAAAACTTCCTCTGGGGCGGCGCCACCTCCGCCGCCCAGATAGAGGGAGGCAGATGCGAGGATGGGAAGGGCCTGTCCCATCTCGACTACGTCTACTTCCGCGGGGCAAAGATCCCGTGCAACTTCATGCTGACGGAGAATCTCAACAAAGCCCTGGCGGAAGAGGCGACGCTGAATTTCCCGAACAGGAGAGGCATCGACTTCTATCACCGGTATAAGGAGGATATAGCCCTGTTGGCCGAAATGGGCTTCAAATCCTTCCGCATGTCGATCTCCTGGACGCGCCTGTTCCCGACCGGGAGGGAAGAAAAGCCCTGCCCGGAGGGCGTGGAATTCTACCACAAGGTGTTCCGCGAGCTGCGGAAATACGGCATCGAGCCGCTGGTGACAATGATCCACTATGAGCTGCCGATCGGCTTCGTGGAGGAATTCAACGGCTGGGAATCGCCGAAGATCATCCCGTACTGCTTTAGGTACATGAAGTTCATCATGGACGAGTACAAGGACGAAGTCACGTACTGGCTGACCTTCAACGAGATCAATATGGTCACCGCCGTCCCCTGGCTGGGAGGCGGCATCCTGCTCGACAGAGACAGGCCCGTCCAATTGCCGAAATCCATGCGCGGGCCCGGACCGATCCCGCCGGAGATGGAGGCGAGATGGAACCAGGTGTCGCATCAGGCCCTGCACCACCAGTTCATCGCCAGCGCGATGATCGTGAAGTACGCGCATGACACCGCGCCGCAATGCAGGATCGGCAACATGTTCAACCTCCATCATCTCTACCCCGAAACGCCCTCTCCCAGAGACGCGTTCCGGGCGCACGAGGAGAGCGAGTACAACATGTTCTTCTGCGACGTCATGGCGAAGGGATACTACCCCAAGTGGATCCTGTCGTACTACAAACGGCATAACATCAAGATCGACTGGTATGACGGGTACGAAGAGATCCTGGCAAACGGCAGGGTGGACTTCATCTCGCTGAGCTACTATCTCTCCTCCGTCGTCACGGGAGATCCCGCGAGGCAGGAGAGGATCGGCTCCTTCATCCGCAGGCTGCAGAATCCCTGTCTGGAGACCAGCGAATTCGGCTGGCAGATCGACCCGACCGCGCTGCGCATCTCGCTCAACGAGCTGCGCGACCGCTTCGATCTTCCGATCTACATCGTGGAAAACGGCCTCGGCGCCTTCGAGACCCTGGGCGAGGACAAAACGGTTCACGACGACTACCGCATCGCGTACCTGCGCAGCCACATCGAGGCCATCGGGCAGGCGATCGAGGACGGCGTCGACGTCATCGGCTATACGCCGTGGGGCTGTATCGACCTTGTGTCCTGCTCGCTGGTGTCGATGTCCAAGCGCTACGGCTTCGTGTATGTGGACGCGGACGACGAGGGCAACGGCAGCTATGACCGGTATCGGAAGGATTCGTTCTACTGGTATCAGAAGGTCATCGCATCAAACGGAGAGGATCTGGACTGACATGGGCTTTTTAGACAAGCTGTTCGGAAAATTTGAAGACGCGCTCCCCGCGCTGCACGTTGAGGATTCGGACATCGTCGCGCCGGCGGACGGCACGATCATCGACGTCAAGACCCTGCCGGACCCGGTGTTCGCCGACGAGGTGCTCGGAAAGAGCGTCGCCTTTCATCACGACGGGGACAGCGCCATCATCTGCGCGCCCGCAAACGGCGTGCTCCTGCAGCTCTTCCCGACCGGACACGCCTTCCAGATCGAGACGAAGGAGGGCGTCGGGGTCCTGGTGCACCTCGGGATCGACACGGTCAACGAAAAGGGCAACGGCTTCAAGCTGTATGCCAAGCGGAAAGGGGACGCCGTTTCCGCCGGCGATCCGATCGTGAAGGTCGATCTCAAGACGCTGTCGAAAGCGCATGACATGAGTACGATCCTGATCATCACGGACGACAACGGGAAAGCGTTCGACTTTCTGGACTCCGGCAAGGTGCAGCGAGGCCAGTCGATTTTGAAGCAGGAAACCCAGTATGTTGTATCATCTTAAACATTACATGTCATCTTGAGCGGAGCGAAGCGGAGTCGAAAGATCTTTTTCTGAAAACGATCAAGATTCTTCGACTGCGCCGCTGAGCGGCTCCGCTCAGAATGACAGGTTTTATGCGCTGCAATGTGCTGGCGTCGGTTCGCGGAAACCGACAGAAAAAGAGAGAGTATACGCAACTATACTCTCTCTCTTTTGAAAACAAAAAAGAGGCACAAGTGTCGCTTTAATTGTTTAAGGAAAGGAGTGAAAGCCTTGGCGGATTCTTATGACGTCATCATCGTCGGCGCCGGAAACGGCGGGCTGATCGCGGCCTGCGCCCTGTCGCAGATGGGGCTCAGGACGCTGCTGCTGGAGAAGCACAACCTGCCGGGCGGCTGCGCGGCCAGCTTCGTGCGCGGGCGCTTTGAGTTCGAAGCCTCGCTGCATAACCTGCCCTACGTAGGCCCGGGCGCGGAGAACGGCGATATCGGCATGCTCTTCAAGCGCTTCGGCGTCGAGCGCAAATTTTATCCGATCCCCGAATCCCTGCACTTTATCGTGGACGGTCCCGAGCCCTTTGAATTCAAGGCGGGCGTCGGACGGGAGGCCTTTGCCCGGGCGGCGGAGGCGGTCTGCCCCGGCGCAGCGGAAGCCTTCGAGCGCTTCACGGCCATGTGCGACGATCTGAACCGGGGCCTTGCGGCGCTCAGCGCTGCCCGCGGGAGACCCGATCCGGACGCGATGGCCCGGGAGCATCCGAATTACTACCGCCTCGCGTCCAGCACGGTGGACGAGATGTTCGAGGCTCTCGAGCTGCCGGAGCTTCTGCGGGACATCCTGTCGGTCTTCGCGCTCTATCAGTGCGGCGACACCTCCAAGATCGACGCGGCCCGCTTCATGCTGATGACCGACTCCTTCATCACCGAGGGCGCGTCCCAGACCGACCTGCGCTCCTTCGGTCTTTCCACCGCGCTGGCAAACAGCGCCAGACGCTTCGGCTGCGACATCTGGTATAACTGCGAGGTCAGCAAGATTTGCACGGACGGCGGCGCGGTCTCCGGCGTACAGCTTTCGGACGGGCGCAAGATCTGCGCCAAACGGGTCGTGTGCAACATCATGCCGCATCTGGTCTACGGCAGGCTCCTCGACCCTGCGGCGACCCCGGTCATGGAGCTGAAAAAGGCCAACGCCCGCACCCTTGGCGCCCGGGCCTTCTGCGTGTTCCTGGGGCTCGACCGCGACTGGCGGGAGCTGGGCTTCCGGGATTACGCCACGTTCATCAACAGCTCCATCAAAAACGCAGAGATCATCCGAAACGGCGGCAGCCGGGAATCAAACGGCGACATGAGCGTGAACGTGCTCAACGCCGTGGTGCCCGACGCGTCGCCCGCGGGGACCTGCATCGTGTACCTGACGGCCATGTTCAACGGCGACGCCTTCGCCGACGTGACGCCGGACAATTACACCGAGATCAAGGAGGCCTATGCCGAAAGGCTCATTGCGCGCGCAGAGCGCGTGCTTGGCGTGGATATCCGAAACCACATCGAGGAGATCGTGATCTCCACGCCGGTGACCTACGCGCGCTATCTCGGCACGCCGCAGGGCGCGGTCTTCGGCTACTCGCCGGAGGATTGGGATGGCATGATGAGCCGGAACATGGGCGAGCAGGCGGAGAAGACCGTTCCCGGCCTGTACTTCGCGGGCGGGCACGGAGCCCGGCTCTCCGGCTTCTCGCCCTCGTACATGTCGGGCTTTATGACCGCGATGCGCGTTGCCGGCGAGATGAGAGGAGGTGCTCCCGCATGAGTCAGGATCTGATGCGTTACGCGGCCAGAATGGACCTCAGCAAAATGGGCGCCATCATGCCCCGGCGCATGGCGCATATCGCGCAGGGGGCGCCGGTCCCGCCGAAGCTGGATTACGCCGCGAACCTGACGGCCAAAGCCCTGCACCCGAAGTGCCAGAAGCTCTTAGTTGCCGAGGTCATCGAACGCGAGGGCGGCGCGAAAAGCTTCGTGCTCCGCGCGCAGGAGGGCGGAGAGCTGGCCCGCTTCCGGGCAGGACAGTTCCTCTCCTTCTCGCTTGCGATCGGCGGCTCGACGATCACCCGCGCCTATTCCCTCTGCTGCCCGCCGAGTTGGGCGAAGCAGGGGAAGTATATGATCACCGTCAAGCCCTCGGAGGACGGCTTCGCCGGCAACTGGATCTGTGCCAATTGGCACGAGGGGACGCAAGTCACCGCCTCCGCCCCGCTGGGCGAGTTCAGCTATACTCGTCTTCGGGATGCGAGGCACATCCTCGGCGTCTGCGGCGGCAGCGGCGTGACGCCCTTCTGCGCCATGGCCTGCGCGATCGCAGAGGGGAGCGAGGACTATTCGCTTACCCTGCTCTACGGCAGCCGCGACAGCGACAGCATCCTGCTGGGCGAGGAGCTGGCGGCGCTGGCTCAGCGCTGTGAGCGCTTTACCCTCGTGAACGTGCTGGAGCGCGGCGGCGGGGACGAGAGCGGGTACATCACCACCGAGCTTATCAAAAAGTACATGCCGGAAGGGGACTGCTCCCTCTTCGTCTGCGGCCCCGCGGCCATGATGCAGGCCATGGAGACGGCGATCGCGCCTCTCGGCCTGCCGGAGCGCCGCATCCGCCGCAAGACCTACGGCGTGACGGAGGCCGCGCTGGAGGCGGACTGGCCGCAGGAGGCCGCGGGCAAGACCTTCAGCCTGACGGTCAAAATGCGGGATCAGACGTATACGGTCCCCTGCGCCTCGGGCGAGACGGTACTCGTCGCCATGGAGCGCGCCGGACTGGAGCCGCCCTCCCGCTGCCGCAGCGGAGAATGCGGCTGGTGCCGCTCCCGCCTGAGCGCGGGCACGGTCTATATCCCGGCGCGCACGGAACACCGGCGCAAGGCCGATCTCGCCTATGGCTATATCCATCCCTGCTGCAGCTTCCCAACCTCCGATCTGACCCTGTGCGTGGGCTGTGAGTGATATGGAGATCGGTAATCAGCCTCAGACGAAAGGCGAGCGGACCAAAGCGAAGATCCTGGAGAAGGCGGCCGATCTCTTCGCGGAGAGGGGCTATACCGCGGTGACCATGAAGGACGTCTGCGAGGCGGCCGGGCTCTCCCGCGGCGGGCTGTACCGCTACTTCGGCTCCACGGCGGAGATGATGATCCTGCTGATGCGCGCCGAACAGCAGCACGCGGACCGGGAGGCGGCGCGCGAGCACGGCGAGCACAGCAGCGCCGTGCGCATGCTGGATGCCTTTCTCGCGCAGCATTATGCTTTCATGCTCTCCCACCGGGGGCGGCTGGAGCTGGCCATGAACCAGTTCGCCCAGTCCGACGAGACCGGACGGCAGGAAAACCGGCGCCGTGTCGAAGCGGCGGTCCGGCGCACGGCGGATCTGATCCGCTTCGGGCAGGAGGAGGGGAGCTTTCGCGCAGGCGATCCCGAGGAGCTGGCCTTTCACGTCATCATGGCCATCGGCGGTCTGAGAAGCATGGCGCCTCTGATGGATATCGGCAAGCCGATCCTGCGCAGGCAGTTGGCTGCCATCCGCGGACTTGTTCTGACGGAACAGGCCGAAAAACAAACAGAAAAAGAATGAGAGGAGGAATGACCTATGGGAAACAAATATGATCTGGTGATCGTGGGCGCCGGCAACGGCGGTACGATGGCGGCCTGCCGCGCGTCCATGATGGGTCTGAAAACACTGGTCATCGAAAAGCACAACATGGTCGGCGGCGCTGCCACCAGCTTTGTGCGGGGCCGCTTCGAGTTCGAAGCCTCTCTGCACGAGATCCCGGATTTCGGCCAGGGCGCGGAGCGCGGAAATCTCGGCAGGCTCTTTGACGAGCTGGGCATCCAGGTGGACATGCTGCTCATCCCGGACGCTTTCCGCACCATTGTCGCCGAGGGCGACACGGTCACGATGGACGTCACCGTCCCCCACGGCAGGGAGGCCTTCATGGCCTGCATGGAGGAGCAGAGCCCCGGCTGCTCCAAATCTCTGGAGCTTTACTTCGAGGGCGCACGGGAGCTGGAGCGCGGCCTCAATTATCTGGGGGCCTCGCGCGGCAAGCCGGACCCCGAGGTGCTGCGCCGCGACTATCCGATCTTCTGCAAGATCATGAGCATGTCCACGGCGGAGTATTTGCGCGCCGTCGGCGTGCCGCAGAAGATCCAGGATATCATCGGCGCCTACTGGCCCTATCAGGGCTCCGATCTGGAGACTATCGACGCCTCGCGCTACCTGCTGATGACCGAGGGCTACTTCCTCGCGGGCGCGTATATGCCGAAGCTGCGCTCCCACGAGATCGCCAACGCCATCCAGAAGCGCTCGCGCGAGCTGGGCTGCGATTTCTGGTATGAGACGGAGGTCACGAAGATCCTCACGAAGAAGGGCGCGGTCTGCGGCGTGGAGACGAAGGACGGACGCCGGGTCGAGGCCTGCGCCGTCATCGCCAACGTCTTCCCCGACATCGTCTACGGAAAGCTCCTGGACGACAAGAGTCTGGTCCCCGCCTTCGAGCGCAAAAAGATCCAGGCCAGAAGCTACGGCTTCCGCGGCTTCTCGGTCTACATGGGGCTGGACCGCACGGCGGAGGAGCTGGGCATCAAGGACTACAACGTCTTCATCAACTCCAGCGCCGACACCAAAGAGCTCTTCCGGCAGGCCGCCGCGCCCGAGCTCCCGCTGGGCGGCAGGGCGGACAACCTCTCCTGCACCTGCCTGAACATCGTCAACCCCGAGGCCACGCCCCCCGGCACGGCGCACTTTGCCATCACCACCGGCTTTGCGGCCGACGCCTGGGACAAGGCCGTCACGCCGGAAAACTATGTCCGCGTCAAGCGCGAGATGGCCGACATGATGATCGAGCGCTATGAAAAGGTGATGGGCATCGACATCCGCAGTCATATCGAAGAGATTGCCATCGCGACGCCCGTGACCTTCGCCCGCTACATGGGGACGCCGCAGGGCGTGATCTACGGCTATCACTCGTCCCGCTGGGACGGCATGTCCGCCCGCACGATGGTGGGCGGAAGCGAGCCGACGGTGCCCGGCCTGTTCTTTGTCGGCGCGCACGGCGCGCGCCTGAGCGGCTTCTTGCCGACCCTGACCTCGGGAGACATCACGGCCAAACAGGTCATGGGGTATGTGATGGGAGGTGGAAAAGCATGAGTGAAGAACTGAGAAAAGCACTGGAAGCGGTACCGGCGGAGGACTTTGCCAGGATCGTCCCCCAGCGCCGGGCGCACATCGAGGCCGCCCCCGACGCCGAGCCCGTCTATGAGTATCAGACCAACCGGGTCGCGAAGGCGCTGCACCCGGAGAAACAGTATGTCACCATTGCCAAAATCGTGGACCGCCCGGGCGCCAAGAGCTATACCCTGCTCCCCGACCCGTCGCGCGGCACGGAGAGCCTTGCCTATTTCCGCGCCGGGCAGTATGTGAGCGTGGATCTCGAGATCGGCGGCAGCATCCTGACGCGCGCCTATACGCTCTCCTGCTCGCCGGGTGACGCGCTGCGGGGCAGCTATACCCTCACCATCAAGCGCAATCAGGACGGCTTTGCCTCCAACTTCATCCACGACAACTGGAAGGAGGGCATGAAGCTCTCTATCTCCGGCCCGGACGGGGATCTCAACTATGAGCCCCTACGGGACGCGAAGCAGATCGTCGGTCTCGCCGGCGGCAGCGGCATCACGCCCTTCTTCTCGCTGGCCAACGCCATCAGCGAGGGGATCGAGGACTGCTCCCTGACGCTGCTTTACGGCTGCCGCAGCGAATCGGAGATCGTTTACCGGGAGGAGCTGGACGCGCTGGCCGCCGCCTGCGAAAAGTTCCGGGTGGTGTATGTGCTCTCCGACGAGGAAAAACCCGGCTTTGAGCACGGCTTCCTCACGGCGGAGCTGATCGGGAAATACGCCCCGGCGGAGGATTACAGCATCTTCATGTGCGGCCCGCAGGCCATGTACCGCTTCTGCGACGGGGAAGTGGAGAAGCTGGGCCTGCCCCGCAGAAGGGTGCGGCATGAGGCCTACGGGGAATACCACAATGCCGACCGGGACGACGGCTTCCCGCAGGACGCCGTCGGCAAGACCTTCCAGCTCACCGTGGAGCTGCCCGACGGGCAGCGGGTTATTCCGGCCAAAAGCGGGGAGAGCCTGCTGGTCGCCCTCGAGCGCGCCGGCATCCGCGCCCCCAGCAAGTGCCGCAGCGGCGAGTGCGGCTTCTGCCGCTCCCGTCTGGGCAGGGGCAGCGTGTACGTTCCCTCCGTCATCGAGTACCGCCGCGGCGCGGACAAAAAAGACGGCTATGTCCATCCCTGCTGCAGCTTCCCGACCAGCGACTGCCAGATCTTTGTAAACTGTGATAAAGGAGAGGTGGAACGAAAAGTGAAGGACATGAAGAAAAAAGAGAAAAGCGTTTCCGTTATCATGGCCGTCATCCTCTCGGCCGTGATGGGCGCGCTTGCCACCGCGCTGGTGCGCAAAAGCCTGAACCCCCAGATGCTGGCCTCGATCCCGGCGGCGGGCATGTATGTCTCCAACATCCTCGAGTCCATCGCCGTCGGCGTGCTGATGGTGCTGATCGCCCCCTTCGGCAAATGGGGCAAAGCCCTGGCGGCGAAGAACAACGCCTTCCCGCCCAGCATGAAATTCACGCTGCTCAACTCCCTGCCTCTGGCCGTCGGCAACTCCGTCGTCGTCAGCTTTATCGTGAGTCTTATCAACACGGCCCAGGCGCACGCGAAGATCCCGCCGCAGGCCGCGCCGCCCCTGCTCGCCATGTGGCTGCCCTCCTGGGCCAAGCTGCTGATCCCCTCGATCCTCGTCAGCTATGTGCTGGCCGTGCTGATCTCCCCGTTCGTGGTGCAGGCGGTCGGTCTCGGCGGTCCTCCCGCGGGCGCAGGCCCCGGCGGCCCTCCCCAAAGCTGAAGGGACCGATTCAGCGTAAAGAACATACAAAACCTGCCTGCCCCAACGGGGCAGGCAGGTTTTGTATGCTTGGAGGCGGGCACCGGATTTGCCGTGCGTCGCACGGGAAGGCCGGTCACTTCTTGTAGCCGGTGGCGAAGTCGATCACATTGCGAAGCTCGCCTCCGGCGACATAGGCGGCGAGGTTGTTCGCGGCGATGTCGACGATGCGTTCGAAGGTCTCCGGCAGGTGGAAGCCGCCCGAAATGTGCGGGGTGATGACCAGATTGTCCAGCGCCCAGAGGGGGCTGTCGGCGGGCAGGGGCTCGACCTCGGCCACATCCATCGCGGCGGCGGCGATCTTGTGTTCGCTCAGCGCCCGGTACAGCACGTCCGAGGCGACGGCGTTGCCGCGGCCGCAGTTGATGAACAGGGCCGTGTCCTTCATTTTGTCAAAGCTCTCATCCTTGTAGATGTAGCGGGTCGCGGCGGTGTTGGGGAGCACGGACATGATGACGTCCGCCACGGGGAAAACGGTGTCGAGATCCTGGGTCATGACCAGCTCGTCCACGCAGGGAGGGGGATTGCTGGCGCGGCGCTTGACGCCGATGACCTTCGCGCCCATGGCCTTGACAAGGCGCGCGTAGTGCTGGCCGATGTCCCCGAGGCCGACGACGGCGACCGTGCAGTCGGAGAGGGAGGAGACCGTGCCGTGGTCGCTCCAGACCGCGCGCTTCTGTTCGTCGCGGTAGAGGTAGAGCTTCTTCTGCAGCATGAGCGTCAGGGCGAAGGCGTGCTCCGCGACGGCCTTGCTGTAGGCGCCGGTGGCGTTGGTGAGGACGGTTTTCGCGCTCAGCACGCCGGGCCTGACATAGGCGTCGGTGCCGGCGGACTCGAGCTGCAGCCACTCGAGATTCTCAGAGGCGGCGATCATGTCCGCCTTCGGCTGGCCGAGGATGGCGTTCGCGCTCCGGATCTGCTCTTCGGTGACCTCGTCCGGTTTGCAGTAGATGAAATTGCAGCCTGCGCCGGCGGCCTCGAGCTTTGCCTTGTGCCGCGCCTCAACAGGCATCAGGATCAATACGTTTTTCATGTTTTCCCTCCTGTGTCGTGGTCGTTTTTCAGTTCAGACGGATCTTCACGCTCTCGGGGTCGCGAGCGTAGGACGCCTTCTCGAGCCGCTTGAATTCGGCGTAGCGGCTGGGGGAGACGCCGTATTTTTTCTTGAACATGCGGGAGAAGTACAGCGGTTCGCGAAAGCCGCACTGGCGGGAGATGTCCGAGATGCTGTCGGCGCCGTACTCCTGCACGCAGAGATAGTCTGCGGCGGCCTGCAGGCGCTTGTCGGTCAGGTACTGGTGGGGCGTGATGCCCAGTTCCTTTTTGAAGAGCTTGCGCAGGTAATCGTAATTGAAGGGGAAGCTGTGCAGATAGCTGTCCAGCTCGAAATTCGCGTCGGGGAAGTTGTGGATGATCGCGCTCTCGATCTCCTCCACCGTGGAGCTGCGCGGCGTCGTCTGTTCGAAGTACTGCAGATAGGCGGCAATGAGATCTCCGTACGAGGAGAGCAGGGCGGCGTTGCGGTGGTCCAGATCGGAGTAGTGGAAGAAGATGGCGGAGAAGACGTTGAGCAGGAAATGGTTGCTGTCGTCCCGGAGGAGGAAGGGCTGCTTTGCGACCAGGGTGGGATCGGCCAGATTGATATGGATGTTGGTAAAGCCCTCGCTGCTGCTGTTGGCATGGGGGATGAAGGGCGGGATCACAACGATATCGCCCTCTCCGTAGGGGAGCGTGAGCTCGTCAAACAGCATGAGCCCGCCGCCGGAGGTGCAGTAGATCAGCTCCATATCCTTGTGCTGGTGGCGGGTGACGGTGGTGGAAAACGCGTGCTTCCCGGCGTATGCGATGTCGTTCACGGGTGCTCACCTCGATTCGGCTTTGTCCGTATTATACCATGGGAAATCCGTTTTGTCTATATGGCCGATTTGTGGAGGGTGCACAAACAAAGCGCGAGTTCTTTATACAATCTCACCAAAACATAAAAAAATTTATCCTTTTTCAAGGGCTGCGTAAAGCGAAAGCTCACAAGAAAACGGTGAAAACGAGACGCACACAGCATCAGCTCAAACGAGAAGATGTCCGGATCGTACATAAAGAGAAGTGTTTTTGCAATGTACGATTCGCCTTGGATTTTGTACAATACAGACAATCCGAGTCCTGCCTCAATAGAGTAGGCCGGATACGGACATTATGCCGGCGCATACGCCGGGAATGAAAAAACAGGAGGAACACAAATGAAAAAGCTCACTGCACTGCTTCTGGCTGTCGTGATGGTTTTCGCGCTGGCTGCCTGCGGACAGAGCGCCGCTCCCGCGGCTGCCCCCGCCGCCGCTCCCGCGGCCGACGCCGCCCCCGCTGCTGATGCCGCTCCCGCGGCCGACGCTGCGAAGGTCGGCCAGACCGTCCTCAAGTGCGCGTTCAACCAGACCATCACCAACCCCGAGGCGAAGACCCTGCTCAAGATCAGCGACGATCTGTACGACGCCACCCAGGGCCGCTACTCCATCGAGGTCTATCCCGACGCCTCCCTGGGCGATCAGGCGCAGACCCTTGAGAACGTCATGATCGGCGCGCTCGACATGTCCCTGGTCGGCAACGCCATCATCGAGCCCTACGCCTCCGACTTCGCCATCATCGCCACCCCCTATGTCTATGACGACATCAACCATCAGGAGCGCGTCTTCGAGTCCGGCGATCCCGCCCTGGCCGCCCTGTACGCCACCACCGAGGAGCACGGCTTCGTCGTCCTCTGCACCTACTCCCTCGGCGCCCGCAACCTCTACACCCGTGACGGCCCCGTCACCACTCCCGAAGAGCTGAAGGGCCTCAAGATCCGCGTCATCGGCTCCGACACCTGCATCCAGATGATGAAGTGCATGACCAGCGGCACCGACGGCGTCGGCATGCCCCAGGGCGATGTGTACTCCGCCATCCAGACCAAGGTCCTTGACGGCGCCGAGAACAACATCATCACCTACGTTGACCTGGTGCAGTATGAGGTCGCTCCCTACTACAACTACACCGGCCACCTGCTCCTGCCCGACGAGCTGGTCATCTCCAAGCAGGTCCTCGACAAGATGAGCGCTGAGGACCAGGCCGCCCTCCGCAAGGTCTGCGAGGAGTCCATGCCCTACTGCTACAAGCTCTGCGACGAGCTGCGTTCCGACTACCAGGCCAAGGCCGAGGCCCAGGGCGTCACCTTCTCCGAGGCTGACATCCCCGCTTTCCAGGCTCTCTGCAAGGATCTGATCACCGAGGTCGCCGGCCGTACCGACATCACCAAGGGCATGTACGATCTCATCGTCTCCCTCCGCTGATCGAAAGTACTGAAGCTTCCGCAAACCGTATACAGGCCCACAGTATTCCTGTGGGCCTGTTTTCCCAGAGACTACCCGGAGGGAGCCTGACAGGGACGGCGGACAGAGCGTCTGCCGTGCCTGTTGGGCCCCCGCAGGGAGAAACCAGCACATTTGGAGGTCTCCATGAAGACTTTAAACGCGATCAAAGCCGTCTTTGACAAGATCCTTGAAGTCCTCGGAATCATTTGCCTGTCCGTTATGACCGTCATGATCGTCTATCAGGTCGTGGCGCGCTATGTGTTCAACAGCCCAAGCGCGATCTCCGAGGCGCTCGCGCAGTTTCTGTTCGTGTGGATGATCATGTTCGGCAGCGCCTACGTCTACGGCTCGCTCGAGCATCTGACCATCGACCTTTTAAAGGACAAGTTCCCCCCGAAAATGAACATGATTGTGGAGGTCATCACCAACGTCTGCCTGTTCTTCTTCGTTATGCTCGTGTGCGTGATCGGCGGCTGGAAGTACACCTTCGGCCAGAAGGCCCAGATCGACGCGGCGCTGCACATCTCCAAGGCGATTATGTACTTCTCCGTGCCCTTCACCGGCGTGATCACCATGTACTACGCCGTTTGCAACTGCGTGCGCTCCATCCGCAACTACCGCGAGGGCAAGCGCAAGCTGAGCGATCCGCTCGGCGGGACAGCATGAGAGGGGGCGTGAAGATATGACGACAACCGCACTGGCCGGCCTCGTGATGGTCGTGATCATTTTCGTGACCCTGGCCTTCGGCTTCCCCATCGGTCTGAGCATCGGCATGGGCTCCGCCGCGGCGCTGTACATCATCATGCCCGGCGTCAACGCCCTCATCATCTCCGCGCAGAAGATATTCCAGAGCGTCAACTCCTTCTCCCTGCTGGCGATACCCTTCTTCGTGCTGGCGGGCAACCTGATGAACTCGGGCGGCATTGCCCGGCGTCTGGTCGGCTGCGCCAAGCTGGTCGCGCACCGGCTGCCCGGCGCGCTGGCCCAGACCAACATCGTCGCCAACATGCTCTTCGGTGCAATGTCCGGCTCCGGCGTGGCCGCGGCCGTCGCCATGGGCGGCATCCTCGGCCCCATGGAGAAGGAGGAGGGTTACTCCGACGAGTACATCGCCGTCTGCAACATCGCCTCCGGTCCGACCGGCATGATGATCCCGCCCTCCAATATCATGATCGTCTACTCGACGGTCGCGGGCTCCGTGTCCATTGCGGCCCTGTTCATGGCGGGCTACGTCCCCGGTATCCTCTGGGGTCTGGCCTGTATGATCGTGGCGGGCATCATGGCAAAGAAGCGCGGCTATACCAGCACTGAGCACTACACCTTCAAGTTCGTGATAAAGACCCTGTGGGACGGCATCCCCAGCCTGCTGATGATCGTCATCGTCATCGGCGGTATCCTCGGCGGCATTTTCACCGCGACCGAGGGCTCGGCCATCGCCGTGGCGTACTCGCTGATTTTGAGCTTCATCTACCGCAACATCCGCATCAAGGATCTGCCCGGCATCATCTGGGGCAGCGTCAAGACCACCGCGGTCATCGAGTATCTGGTCTGCGTGTCCGGCATCATGGGCTTCGTCATGACCTACACCCACATCCCCGCGCTGGTCGCCGAGGCCATCCTGGGCGTGACCTCGAACAAGTACATCATCCTGCTGATCATGAACATCCTGCTGCTGGTCGTCGGCTGCTTCATGGACCCGACGCCCGCGGTGCTGATCTTCACCCCGATCTTCCTGCCCATCGTGCAGACCTGGGGCATGCACGCGGTGCACTTCGGCCTGATGATGGTCATGAACCTCTGTGTCGGCACGCTGACCCCGCCCGTGGGCGCCATCCTCTTCGCCGGCTGCCGCACGCACCAGGTCAAGATCGAGCAGATCACCCACATGCTGCTGCCCTTCTTCGCGGTCATCGCGGCGTCCCTGCTGCTCGTGACCTATGTGCCGTGGCTGTCCATGGCCATCCCGCGCGCACTGGGGCTGGCGTAATTTCTGTTTAGAATTTCATATCATGCTCGATCGGGAGCGGAGAATGCTCTCCGCTTCGGCTTGGCAAAACAGTCCGTGCAGACTCTTTTGCCTGCGCCTCTGCCGCCGAGCATTTTGCCGGGAGCAAAATGCTGTTATTTGAAACGCCTGAACGGCAGGCGTTTTAAACGGCGGTGATCGAAACGCGAGGCGGGCCTTGCCCCCTCGCGCACCCCTGCGGTCTGCGCAGACAAACGCTGTCGCAGCAAGTTCATATCATGCTCGAACGGGAGCGGAGAATGCTCTCCGCTCCCGTTTTGCGCTTTTTTCCACCCTAAGGGAGGTATTTTTCATGGATATTCGCTACTCCACCGGCCCGAACGACGTCAAGCGCTACACGACCGAGGAGCTCCGGAAGGAGTTTCTGATCACCGGTCTCTACCAGCCCGACACCGTGCAGGCCACCTATTCCCACGTCGACCGCATGGTGGTGCTCGGCATCATGCCCGTGCATGAGGTCCTGCCCATCGACAAGGGCATCGACGTCTGGGCCAACTTCGGCACCGCCTACTTCCTCGAACGCCGCGAGGCCGGCGTCTTCAACCTCGGCGGCCCCGGCTGCATCGAGGCCGACGGCACGCGCTACGCCCTCGGCTTTGAGGACTGCCTCTACATCACCAAGGGCACGAAGGACGTGCGCTTTGCAAGCGACGACGCTGAAAATCCCGCCCGCTTCTATCTCGTCTCCGCCCCGGCGCACAAGGTCTGCAAGACGACCTTCCTCTCCTTTGCCGACGCCAACAAGCGCCCCTGCGGCGACGCCAGGACCAGCAACAAGCGCGTCATCAACCAGTTCATCCACCCCGACGTGCTCGAGACCTGCCAGCTCTCCATGGGGCTGACCCAGCTGGCCGAGGGCAGCGTCTGGAACACCATGCCCGCCCACACCCACGAGCGCCGCATGGAGGTCTACACCTACTTCAACATCCCCGAGGGGCAGGCCGTCTTCCACATGATGGGCCAGCCGCAGGAGACCCGCCACATCCTCATGCAGAATTATGACGCGGTGATCTCCCCCTCGTGGTCCATCCACGCGGGCGCGGGGACCGCGGCCTATACCTTCATCTGGGCCATGGGCGGCGAGAACCAGGCCTTCGACGACATGGACAACATCGCCATTCCCGACCTCAGATAAGGCCTTTGATCTTCAGCATGGGCGAGGATTTGAAGATGTGCAGAAGCGGACCGAGCTGCGCGTCCGGGACCGCCTCAAAGTCCTCCTTGATGATGCAGCAGTCCATCCAGAACAGGTACAGACAGACCTCATACGGGCTTGCCAGAAAGGCGGGCACGTAGTCCGTCTGGATCAGAAAGAGCGAGACGCTGCGCTGGACGAGGGGACTGAGCTTTTTCTCCACCCACTTGTTCCCGTACACGATCCAGAGCTCCGGCGGCAGCCCCGGCATGGCCGCGGCCATGATGTTGCGGTCCTCCTCCTTGAGCGCTGTCTCGGGCAAGTCCGGGTCGTAGTGACAGGGGGAGTCGTGGAAGCGGAGATTCCCGCGCCGGTCGCGCCGGACGCGCTTGGGCACGAAGACCACGCGCTTGCCGCGCTTGACCTCCTGGAAGTACCAGTCGGCCATCTTGAGCTGATCGAGGTGAAAGACGAAGTCGACCCCGCCGAAGGAGCAGGGGACTTTGATCACGCTCTCAGCCTCGGGGTCGAAGTAGAGCTCGTCGCTCGCAGCCGCCCTGCGCAGCAGGACCTCCCAGCCGCGCCGGAAGTCCGGGTAAAAGGACCGGTTTCTGATCGCGGGATCGTGACAGAGCGCGTCGAACTGCTGCATCCGCACATCGTATTCCTGCATGCTTAAACTCCTCCGGCAAGATATTTTCTTCTTTTAGTATAGTACAAACACGTAATGAATGAAAGGGGAACATCAAAAATGGAAGTTTTGGAAAGAATGGCGGCTGCGGGCGTCGTCCCGGTCGTCGTGCTCGACCGCGCCGAGGACGCCGTACCCACTGCGAGGGCGATGGTCGCCGGCGGCATCGACGTCATGGAGATCACCTTCCGCACCGCGGCGGCGGCCGATTCCATCCGCGCCGTGGCCGAGAACGTGCCCGAGATGCTGGTCGGCGCGGGCACGGTCATCAATCTGGAGCAGTGCAGGAAGGCCGTCGACTGCGGGGCGAAATTCATCGTCTCCCCCGGCTATGACGAGGAGGTCGTCTCCTGGTGCTGCGACAACGGCATCCCCGTGACCCCCGGCTGCGTCACCCCGACCGAGATCACGGCGGCGCTGAACAGGCACGGTCTCAAGGTTCTGAAGTTCTTCCCCGCCAACGTCTACGGCGGGCTGTCCGCCGTCAAGGCGCTGGCCGGCCCCTTCGCCAGCGCGGGCGTGAAGTTCATCCCCACCGGCGGCGTGAATCAGGCCAATCTGGCCGAGTTCGTCGCCAATCCCCACATTCACGCCGTGGGCGGCAGCTGGGTCTGCCCCAAGGCCGAGATCGCCGCGGGCAACTTTGAGAAGATCACCGCCCTGTGCGCGGAGGCCCGCAAGGCCGTGCTCGGCTACGAGATCGAGCATGTGGGCATCAACTGCGTCGACGCCGACGTCTCCCGCGCCGTGACCGACCAGTTCTCCGAAACCTTCAACCTCGCGCCGAAGTACGGCAACAGCTCCAACTTTGCAGGCCCCGGCATCGAGGTCATGAAGAAGATGTACTACGGCAAGAACGGCCACCTCGCCGTACTGACCAACAAGATGGAGGCCGCCGTGGCCGATGTGCAGGCCAAGGGCTACACCCTCAACATGGACACGGCGAGCTATAAGAACGGCCGCATGACGGTCGTCTACCTCAACGAGGAATTCGGCGGCTTCGCCGTGCACCTCAAGCAGAGATGAAAGGAGAACGTCAGATGAAATTCCTGACCTTCGGCGAGATCATGCTCCGCCTCAAATCCCCCGGGCTGGAGCGCTTCTTCCAGAGCCCGATGCTCGAGGCCACCTTCGGCGGCGGCGAGGCCAACGTCGCCGTATCGCTGGCAAACTACGGCGAGGACGTGGCCTACCTGACCGTCCTGCCCAAGAACGTGATCGCCGACGAGTGCGTGCGCGATCTGCGCAAGTTCGGCGTTGACGTCAGCCGCATCGTCCGCAGCGACAAGGGCAGACTCGGCATCTACTTCCTCGAGACCGGCGCCAACGCGCGGCCCAGCAAGGTCGTCTATGACCGCGCCTGGTCCTCCATCGCCCTGGCCGGCCCCGGCGACATCGACTGGGACAAGGCCTTCGAGGGCGTGGACTGGTTCCACATCACCGGCATCACCCCCGCCATCTCCGAGAGCGCCAAGGATCTGAGCCTCGAATCCGTCAAGGAGGCCAAAAAGCGCGGCATCACCGTGTCCTGCGACCTCAACTTCCGCAAGAACCTGTGGAAGTACGGCGTGAAGGCCGCCGTCGTCATGCGGGAGCTGGCCGAGTACGTCGACGTCGCCATCGCCAACGAGGAGGACGTGCAGAAGTCCCTCGAGATCACGACCGACGTCGTCGTGGAGTCCGGCGAGCTCGACCGCGCCAAGTACCGCGCCCTGGGCGACAAGGTGCTGGCGGCCTATCCCAACATGAAGATGATCGCCATCACCCTGCGCGAGTCCAAGTCCGCCGACTGGAACGGCTGGGCGGCCTGCCTCAACGACCGCGAGCATTTCTATGAGTCCAAGCGCTACGAGATCCGCGACATCGTCGACCGCGTCGGCGGCGGCGACAGCTTCGGCGGCGGCCTGATCTACGGTCTGAATCACTACGACAATAAGCAGCAGGCGCTGGAGTTCGCGGTGGCGGCCTCCTGCCTCAAGCACAGCATCCACGGCGACTTCAACCGCGTCACCGTCGACGAGGTCGAGAAGCTCATGGGCGGCGACGGCTCCGGCCGCGTCCAAAGATAAATCTGAAAGGAGATCACCGAAAATGGACATGAATATGTTTTCTCTCGAGGGGAAGGTCGCCCTCGTCACCGGCGCCGCCTACGGCATCGGCTTTGCCATCGCGGAGGCCTTCGCCGCCGCCGGCGCGAAGATCTGCTTCAACTGCCGCGGCGAAAAGCACATGGAGGCCGCGCTCAAGGCCTACGCCGAAAAGGGCATCGACGCCCACGGCTACTACTGCGACGTGACGAAAGAGGACGAGGTCAAGGCCATGGTCGCCCAGATCGAGGAGGAGGTCGGCGTCATCGACATCCTCGTCAACAACGCGGGCATCATCAAGCGCATCCCCATGATCGAGATGAGCGCCGAGGACTTCCGCCAGGTCATCGACATCGACCTCAACGCCCCCTTCATCGTCTCCAAGGCCGTCATCCCCGGCATGATCAAAAAGGGCCACGGCAAGATCATCAACATCTGCTCCATGATGAGCGAGCTCGGCCGCGAGACCGTCTCCGCCTACGCGGCGGCCAAGGGCGGCCTGAAGATGCTGACCCGCAACATCTGCTCGGAGTACGGCGAGTACAACATCCAGTGCAACGGCATCGGCCCCGGCTACATCGCCACCCCGCAGACGGCGCCCCTGCGCGAGCGCCAGCCGGACGGCAGCCGCCACCCCTTCGACCAGTTCATCATCGCCAAGACCCCTGCCGCCCGCTGGGGCGAGGCCGAGGACCTCATGGGCCCGGCGCTGTTCCTGGCGTCCGACGCCTCCAACTTCGTCAACGGCCACGTCCTCTATGTCGACGGCGGCATCCTGGCTTACATCGGCAAGCAGCCGTGATCGAAGCGGAGGGTCTCCTTCCGCGCAAATGACGCCCTGTCTTCTCCGGCACTGCACGGGGGGGACAGGAGCGCGCCTGTGCAAAACCCGGCTCAACAGCCGTTTCCATACTATTCCTTAAGGAGGAAGATCGGAGTTCCGGACGCTGTGATAAACAAGCCTTCGCGCCTTACTGACGACGAGTTTGACCTTATAAAGAATCACCCTGTCATGGGGGCGCGCATACTCAAAAACATAAAAGAAATGCCAAAGCTTGCCACGGGTGCAAGGTGGCATCACGAGCGTTTCGGCGGAGGCGGCTATCCCGACGGACTGAAAGGTATGGACATTCCCGAAGAAGCCCGTATAATCGCGGTTGCCGACGCTTATGATGCCATGACGAGCAGAAGGAGCTACCGCGATGTCCTGTCGCAGGAGCACGTGCGCAGTGAGATAGAAAAGGGAAGAGGCACTCAGTTTGATCCGCGGTTTGCAGATATAATGCTTATGATGATAGATGAAGATACTGAATACAGTATGAGGGAAAAATAATGAAGCAGAACATACAGAAAAACGAGCTGTTCCAGGCATCTCACCTCACGATACTGGTCAGTTTTACCATTTTTTCGGTAATCCTTATAGGTGAAGCACTGCTTCTCTCATGGGAGAAGTGGGCTCTTTTGCTTATAAGTATAGCTGTTGTATTCAGCTGGGGACTTCATATCCGTCAGCAAGGCTCCGACCGGGTGCGTTTGTGGATCTATTCATGTCTTATGATGTGTACCTTTTTCTTTTACGGCATACATCTGACCAGCACATTTGATCTTGCCACGGTGATGACCGCGGTCATCATTCTCTATACTATGACGGGAATAAAAGCCCTTGTGACTCTGTGCCAGATCACATTTTTCGTTACAATGGGATATGATATTGGCGCAATGGCAGTGAACGGAGCAGAATTCGATGTGCTTACGATAACAAGGCTTCTGCTGCACATCGCAATGATAGTCATGGTCTGCAGGATATCGCGTATGATAATCGACAAATGGACGAAGGTACTCGGAAAGTCTGAGAAGGAAATACAGAAGCTCACCGATGCGACCGACAGACTCAACGATTTTCTTGCCAATGTTTCACATGAGATACGCACCCCGATAAATGCTGTGATAGGGCTGTCGGGTATCTGCGCCGATAAAGAGCAGGATCCTGCGATACGCGCCGATATGATATCGGTGAATGAAGCCGGTGTGCGTGTTGCCGAGCAGATAAGTGATATTCTCGACTATTCAGAGATAGACAGGGGAATGCTTGCGCGTAACGATGAAGATTATACTCTGTCCTCATTGCTCAATGATCTGGTCATTGAGGTACGCCCGTACAAACCCGAAGATATCGAGCTTGTCATCGACGTTGATCCGCTGATCCCATCTGTGATGCATTCAGACCCCGGAAAGCTTAAAAGAATACTTCGCCACCTCATTATAAACGGACTGAAATATACAAGAGAAGGCGGAGTCTATGTACGTCTTACCGCAGTCAGGGAGATATACGGAGTAAATCTGTGCATCGAAGTCACCGATACCGGTATCGGAATGACTCCCGAAGAGTCTGAACGTATCCTTGAGCGCTTCTATCAGGCTAATTCGGGACGTACCCGGTCGAGCAGCGGACTCGGGCTCGGAATGGCGATAGTGTCAGGGTTTGTCGGATCCCTCGGCGGCTTTATGCATATCGCAAGTGAACCCGGAAAAGGCACGTCCGTCTATGTCAGCGTTCCGCAGAAAGTGGTCGATGATACGAGCTGTATGTCTATTAATGAACCCGAAAGGCTTTCTCTCGGGGCACTGCTTCATTTTGAAAAATTCCAGAATCCGTCAGTGCGCGATTATTATAATATAATGGTAAAAAACATCGTCAGCGGGCTCGGTGTAAAGATGCACAGAGTTGATAATACAGTGAACCTTGAGAAACTGCTGAGGACAGTCAGGCTGACTCACCTTTTCGTTGGTGAGGAAGAATACGAGGATAACAGGGATTTCATCGAAGAGCTCGGAAAGAAGATGACGGTCGCGGTAGTTGCAAACGGAAGCCTTGCTCTTCCGGAAAGATCGAACGTCCGTATAATGGAAAAGCCGTTCTACTGTTTCCCCGTTGCATCTGTACTGAACGAAGACAGCGGAGCAGAGGACAATGATTCCGGCATACTTTATTGTGCCGGTGTCAGGGCACTTGTAGTAGATGACGAGCCGATGAATCTTACAGTCGCTAAGAGCATTTTTTCAAGATATGGCATGACGGTGTTTACCGCAGATTCGGGACAGCGAGCGATAGATCTGTGCCGTGATAATACCTACGACATCGTATTCATGGACCACATGATGCCCGGAATGGACGGAGTGGAGGCAATGAAGCGCATACGCGCCGATTCTCACCGTTCAAGAGGCAGTGAGATGCCGATAGTTGCGCTTACCGCAAATGCTGTAAGCACGGCGAGAGAGATGTTCCTCTCAGAAGGCTTTGACGGATTTGTAAGCAAGCCGGTGAATCTTATTGATCTTGAACGTGTGCTGAAAAAAGTTCTTCCGTCATCAGTCATTACATACAAAAAAGCATCAGAACAGATGCCGGCAGTTCAGGAGGACAGGAATATGCCGGAAGAGAGAAGCGCTGATGCGCCTTTTGATGTACTTGAACGCGGCGGTATAGATACAAAATCCGGACTTAACTACTGCATGAATGATGAAGGATTCTATATGTCACTTCTGATGCAGTTTGAGTCGGAATATTCCGAAAAGCGCAGCCGGATTGAGAACTGTTTTGCTGAAAACGATCTGTTAAATTATAAGATACTTGTTCACGGACTTAAAAGCACCTCGAAGATGATCGGGTGTACAGAGCTGTCCGAAAACGCCCGTCAGCTTGAAACTGCTGCAAGGGAGGGCAGAACTGAATATATCACATCTCATCATGCCGGGATAATGGAAATGTATGAGAAGACGGTCAGAGCGATAGCTGCCGTTTCGGGTGAGTATGCCGGGTCGTCTGATGACAGCGGATCACCTGAAGTTCATGGCATCGGACACGGAGAAGAAGAAATATTTGAGTTTGAACCTGATAGCAGCGGAGAAGCGGTGTCATGGTCAGAGCCGGCAGGCGGAGAAG
Organism: Oscillospiraceae bacterium; assembly: GCA_024691985.1. GTDB lineage: Bacteria > Bacillota > Clostridia > Oscillospirales > Oscillospiraceae > Limivicinus. The sequence continues at coordinate 25,717 of JAILNC010000041.1, forward strand.
ATGATGTCATCGAGTTTTTTCCGCAGGACGGCGAATGACAGACGGAGGAGATAATGAATGCATTTGAAAGACTGAGAAAACGGCTCTATGATCCTGCCCGTGATCTTCAGGAGCGTATGTTCCTGCTGATAACCATGACCGGTGAGATAAGTCTTGTTCTTGTTCTTATAGGCGATATACTGCTGGGTGAGAACATAGTGGAGATAGCTGTGCTTGCATGGACGGTCATCTTTTCTCCGATAGTTTCATTTCTGTGTCTTCAGAGGCACAAGCTGAAAGTCGGGAGCATACTTATCGCATTTACTGTGATATTTGTGGTGATGCCGGTAACATTCTTTTTTGGCGGCGGTCTGAACGGCGGCGCTGTGATATGGTTTTCTTTCGTCTTTCTGTATATCGGGCTGCTGCTCAACGGTGCCTGGAGATATATAATGATGGCGCTGATTTCCGCACTCGCTCTTGTTGAATACTATATCGCATATTTCCACCCTGAATTTATTGTAAAACACTCCGACAGTATGTTCTATCTCGACTCGCTTGTTTCGGTACTGCTTATAGGCATCGTCATATATGTAATGGTATGGTTCCAGAACAGGATGTACCTTTCAGAAAACAAGCGTGCAAAGGAAGAAGCCGCAAAGGTAGAGGAGCTGAACCTTGCGCAGAACAGATTCTTCTCTAACATGAGCCATGAGATCCGTACTCCGATAAATACCATAATCGGGCTGAACGAGATGATACTTCGCGAGAACATCTCAGACGAGGTCGCGGAGAACGCTGCAAATATCAGCTCAGCCAGCAAGATGCTCCTGCACCTTATCAACGACATACTTGATATGTCTAAGCTTGAATCCGGGGAGATGCACCTTTCTGAAGCTCCGTATCACCCCGGTGATATGCTTTCCGAACTTGTGGGAATGTTATGGCTGCGGTCAAGGCAGAAAGGACTTGAGTTCCATGTGAACATCGCTCCCGATCTGCCCTCAGAGCTGACAGGAGATGAGGTCCGCATAATGCAGATACTTATAAATGTGCTCAGCAACGCCATAAAGTACACAAAAGAAGGTTCTGTCTCACTCTCCGTGCAGTGCGGCGAGCGAAGCGGCAATATCCTGAATGTCATCTATACCGTGACCGATACCGGAATGGGTATAAAGAAGGAGGATATCCCCTATCTGTTCACAGCTTTCCGCCGCGTCGATGAAAGCGAGAACCGGCATATAGAAGGGACCGGACTCGGGCTTTCGATCGTCAGGCAGCTGGTCGATCTTATGCACGGTGATATCAATGTGAACAGTGTCTATACCAAGGGCTCGACGTTTATTATCACTATCCCTCAGAAAGCAGTGACCGAACAGCATATAGGCGAGATCAGGATCGAGAATATGAACGTGACAGGTAAGATGAGGGAATATACCCCTAAGTTCGAGGCTCCTGACGCAAGGGTGCTTGTGGTTGATGACAACGCATCAAATCTGCTTGTTGTAAAGAAGCTGCTCCGTGACACCAAGGTCAATGTGGATACCGCATCGGGCGGTGCCGAAGCTCTGAAAAAGACACTCAACAACGAGTACCACGTTATATTCATGGATCACCTGATGCCTGAAATGGACGGCCTTGAATGTCACCGTAACATACGTTCTCAGGTAGGCGGAAGATGCCGCGGCTCTAAGATAGTCGCGCTTACCGCAAATGCAGGCGGAGACAGCCGTTTGCTGTATGAAAGAGAAGGTTTTGACGGGTATCTGACAAAACCTATAAACGGTGATGAGCTTGAAAGAGAACTTTGCAGGCTGCTGCCGAATGACATTGTATATATCTCCGGAAACGATGATGAGATATTTGAGGAAACTATCTCGTGGCTCCACTCAGATCACGTAAAGAAGAATATAATCATCACTACCGACAGCGTAGCCGATCTGCCGGAGGAGATCATAGAAAGATATGATATCGCAGTCCTGCCGCATAAGGTAAAGACTGACGACGGTATGTTCAGAGACGGTACTGAGATAGAAACAGACGGACTGATGAAATATATGCATGACGAGTCGCACAAGGTGTCCACAGTCTCACCGGGTGTAAAGGAGCATGAAGAATTTTTTGCTGAACAGCTCCAGCGTGCAAATAATGTTATCCACATCTCCATTTCCGGAAAAGTTGCCGGAAGCGGCTGTCCTGCGGCGAAAGAGGCTGCCGAAGTATTCGACAATGTTACTGTCATAGATACCGGACATCTTTCAAGCGGGCAGGGACTTATAGTTATAGAGGCATGCAGGCTTGCAGAAATGCAGAAGACTCCGGCAGAGATAGCCGAAGCGCTTGAAGCGGTAAAGAATAAGGTAAAAACGAGCTTTGTGGTGGATAATCTCGATTTTCTCGCACGTTCAGGTCAGGTAAGCCCCGGAATTGCAGGCATCACAAAATCGTTTATGGCAAGACCAGTGCTTATGATGAAGAAAGGGGATCTCTCAGTCGGGAAAATATATTTCGGTTCGAGGGACCGCGTCTGGAGGAAATATATCGATCATGTGCTCAGAAATAAGAATTCGATAGATGATGAGATACTGTTCGTAACGTATGTGGGACTTACAAAGCATGAGCTCGATGAGATCCGGGAATACACTGAAAGCAGAATGAAATTCAGAAAAATATATTTTCATAAAGCGTCTCCTGCCATAGCAGTAAACTGCGGAGCCGGAACATTCGGGCTTCTTCTGAAACGCAGGTGACTGTAAAGTATCATTACATACGATAGATCCCCCTCCGTCAGGGAGGGGGAAGGTGAACCGCATCACAGAAACTTTCTCAGTCCGTCCGCATACTTTTCTTCCTGGCTCAGCAGCGTTTCGGCACGCTGGACAGTGCGTCCGGAGGCTGAATGGCTGCGGTTGACTGAACGTGCAATATTGATTATTCCCATATTTGTTCCGTCATACATCAGCTCCGCAATATTGCTGCTGCTGTGGTCACGCATGGTTTTCATGAATATCCCCATCTGCGCCATTGCACGCTGCATCGCCGGGACCTTTTCAACCTTCATTCCCTCTCTTTGAAGCTCGTCTGCTGCGCTCCGGCAGTTGTCGGCATAGTGACGCATCTGACGGCGCAGGTAGTTGTTCAGCTCATCGTCACGGCATTTAGCGGACACCTGTTTTGTGCTGTCATACGCCATGCGGCTGTTTTTATATATCGTGTTCAGTATCTCTGCATCGTTTTTATCAAGCATAGCAATGCTCCTTTCGCTTTTTGTTAGGGTGTGAAGAAATAGTGGAGATATTCATGAAATGGTATTGCAATTTTCTGAATTTTTAATTACTCGTTTTTATAGATGTCAAGTGCACAATATAATGGGAACCTCTAAAAACCCAATTTGAGAGAAAAAGAGCTGATCCACTCCATGCCGCTTGTATGCGTGAGTCGGTCGCGCTTTTGGCAGCATAGTCACGGCATCATGCCGTGACCGTCTACTGCGTCAAACCTCCTAATCGGGCGTGGTCTCCCCGGTAGCGGGGAGGTGTCGAGCTTGCGAGACAGAGGGGCTGACCGACAGACCAGCCCGGCTTCGTCGGCTTTCCTTGTATTCGATGCGGCTATCTCATTTTCTCTTTTCAAAGCGGTTTTTAGAGGTACCCATAAATAGAAAGGGTAGGGGTTTAACCTAAGGATAAATATAAGGAGAAGTATATTATCTCCATTTTTGGGATGCAAATATTTATAAATTGATGATAAATACCTAATAAAGGCTAAAAATCGAAGACCCTCCGGATTACTGTCGTCCGAAGGGTCGTGTTGTGTTATCTGTTCTGTTGTGTGATGTATTATGCTCCGATATCGTCAACGGAATTGCCGTTATAATCAGTTCCGTTTGTGCTTCCGCTTATTGTGAATACTGCGGGAGAATCGTAGGGCGCTCCGTATGCCGCCGCTACTTCGCTGTAGAAACCGCCGCCTATTATACCGCCGACAGCCTTTGCGCCGTCACCGAGATCAAGCTTCGTATTTTTGCTTGTGCAGTCTGTGATCGCGGTTACGGTAACTCCGTACTGCGCGTCCTCATAACCGCCCGCATATCCTATGACACCGCCGACAAGATAGGCATTAGCGCCGGTGGTAATTGTAACATCTTCGGCAGTGTTCCCTGATATCGTTTCCGAACCGAAGCCGCAGCCTGCAACACCGCCGAGACCCATGCAGTTGTCACCTGCGGTTATCGTTCCGCTTGCCTTGCAGCCGATAACATTTGTTACTTCAAGACCGCCTCCGACAATACCGGCATTAGAGCCGCCGTCCGGAATGATTATATCCGCCGAAGCCGTGCAGTCTCTTATAACGCTGTCCATTCCCGCTCCGACGATACCGCCGACCATATCGGCTTTTGCCGGTGTACCGTTATAGTCCATGGAGTTTCCTCTTACCGTGTTATTGCCGGACAGGGTAACATTGGTGATCTCCGACGCAAAAGCGTAGCCGACTACTGCACCGGTCATCATGGCACCGTTGATATCCGCGTTTTCCACGGTAAGATCATATATCTTCGCGTTTGATACACAGCCGAAAAGACCTACGGTAAAGCCGGAAGGAGCGTCGATCTTCAGATTCGATATCTTATGTCCGTTTCCGTTGAAAATACCTGTAAATGCATAGTCGGAGTTCGGCGTTTCCGCTTCCTCGCCCTCGGTACCCATAGGCATGAACGCGCCTATCGGCTGCCACTGAACATCTTTAAGATCGATATCCGCGTCAAGTCTGTAGGACGCTGCGAAGTTTGACGAGATACCCGCGAGCTGTTCGGCAGTTTCAATGATATACGGGTCTTCGGTAGTTCCCGTGCCGCCCGCAAATTCAACAGCCTGCGTTTTACCGCCGAGGTTTTCCTCACAAAACAGACCTATAACGTTGTCGATCATTGTATCATCACAGTTTTCAAGAATGCCTGACGCGAGCCAGTATGCGTACTTTCCTTCACTGTACTGTGCGAGAGCTTCCTTGTCATTTCCGTAACGGAATTCTATGTGATACGTTTCGGCAGGAGTATCGGGCATCATCAGGAAATATCTGAATTCTCCCGCATCACTGTCGGAGGTTTCATAAAGCTCGCCGTTCATAATGCCGCCGATAGAAAATTCGCCCGCGTCGGTGTATGTATGCTCAAATACTTTACTGCCGTTAGCGTCTGTACCGCTTATTTTGTTTCCGTCAAATGTGAATTTCGATATGCCGTTTATGAAGTAGCAGTCGAACTGCACATCTTTATTTCCGTCGCTGTATGCTTTAACTGCTTCTTCTCCCCAGAGAGTTCCGGTGCAGGCTGACTTCAGCATCTGAGCCGCACCCTCGGCATTTTCTTCACCGACCAGAGCAGTGCACTTGTCGAGCCATATCTGATCGTGTTCGGGAGCGCAGATGACTGTAAAAAGTTCATCGTATGTACCGTTCAGTGCTTCAAACAGTGCAGGTGTTTCTGTTTCCGCGGCTGTCGTAGTAGTAGTTGTTGTGGTGGTGGTCGTTTCCGCTGCGGTTGTCGTCACAGCAGTCGTTTCCGCCGCTGTACTCTCGGTTGTCGATGTGCTTGTAGGCTGTGCGTTACCGCAGGCGCAAAGGCTTACAATAAGCGCCGACAGCGCAATGCACATAAAATTTTTCTTTTTCATTGTCCATTTCCCTTCTGTAAAGTTAGCGTGTGCTAACTTAAAATGACAGTGATATTTTACCACTTTGTTAAATCAATGTCAACAGTTGTTTTTTACAACATTTCTATACCGTTTGGTTTTATTTATGCTGCAATTTACACAATTATCAGCATTAAGTCAACACACGATCCACTCGTGAAAAGAAGTGCAATATGTCAGAAAAACAGCTGCAAACAAGCGTAATGTGTTTGAAACAGTACAGCCGTGCGCGGGGTTCCGTACACGGCTGTTTTACATAGATCACAGTTCAATACTTTCCAAATCATCA